>JAHKLF010000287.1 GCA_029856615.1 Candidatus Njordarchaeota archaeon | reverse complement strand
TTGGTTTTGGATATACTATATTCCCTAAAGATTTAGACATTTTTCTTCCTTTATCATCCATTACGAGACCTGAAATCCATACATGTTTAAATGCGGGTTTTCCTAGGAGCTGATACACTCTTAATATTGTATAATATAGCCACGTTCTCACGATCTCCTTCCCCTGTGGGCGGATACTGACCGGAAAAGCTTTTCTGAATAGCTCCTCATTCCTCATATACCCTGATACGTATAGGGGCGAAATACTACTATCTACCCAAGTGTCCAAAGTCCTTATCTCAGGTTCAAATTCAGTGCATCCACAGTAAGGACATTTATCAACAGGAGGATCCTCTCTCCAAGGTTGATAATATCTACCTGGTTCTGGTAGTATGATATGACGATTACGCTTACAATACCATATAGGTAATTCCGTTCCATAATATCGCCTTCTTGAAATAGGCCAGTCTATAGTGATTGAATCCATCCATGAATCGAGGAGATACTTATTTTCGGGAGGATGAAACTTCATTTCTTTAGTTACTTTTTTGAGATCCTCCAAGAAATCTAATTGCTTAAGATACCATTCCTTCATTACTATGAACTCTATTGGTGTTTTACAACGCCAACAAATAGGTATTTTATGTTTGATCTTCTCGATTTTCACAACAAGACCCATACTTTTAAGATCATCAACGATTCTTTTTCGGGCTTCTTGTATTGTTAAACCTGCATATTTCCCCGCATTACTAGTTAATTTACCGTCAAAGCCAATAACCTGAATAGGCTTCAAACCTAGTTCTCTAAATAATCTAATGTCCGTATAATCTCCAAATGAACAGATCATTGCGGCTCCAGTACCAAATTCTGGATTCGCCTCCCTATGCGCTAGAATAGGGACTTCATGGTTGTATATTGGAACAATAGCCTTCTTTCCATGCAAATGCTTGTATCTCTCGTCATCGGGATGAACAATAACCACCGCGCATCCCGCAAGTAATTCAGGACGTGTGGTAGCTATTATGAGATCGTCCCCCGTTTCTTTGACTTTGAATTTAATGTAAACTAAATCTGTCTCTGCCGTGCTGTACTCCACTTCGGCATCCGCTAGAGTAGTCCTGCATCTAGGGCACCAGTTATTAGGTCTCTCTGCCTCATAGATAAGCCCTCTCTTAAATAGCTCGATTATTGTTGCTTGAGTAAGAGCTCTATATTCTGGGGAATCTGTCCTATAAATATCTTTGGAATCATAGGAATTTACGCTTATACCTAAACGGCGAGAAATTTCTATGATTTCTTTCTCATACTTATCCAACAACTCTTTACATAATAAAATAAATTTGTCTCTCGGAGTCTCCCACATGCTAATCTTAAACTCTTTCTCCACTTGAACCTCAATTGGTAATCCATTCCTATCGATTCCTAAGGGAAAAAGAACCTCATAACCTCGCATTCTCATATATCTAGCAATCATATCGATCTGCGTATAATGAACCGCAAAACCACAATGAGGAGTGCCAGAAGCATAAGGTGGGGGAGTATCAATAGAAAAAACGGGTTTAGTTGTATCAATATTAAACCGATAGATTCCTTCCTCTTCCCAAATCTTGATAAGCTCCTCTTCTAATTTGGGATCCCATCTTTTGGCTTTCAATTTCGGTTCGTAACTCGACAATAACGCATCCCCTCCAATTTTTGGTATTAAAGAAGAAATGTCATTAATGATCTTTCAGTATTATGTTAGAATGTTTTTTAAGTTTATTTAATTTTCTAGGATCACGCATGCGTTGTTATATCTCTTTTTAATGGTAATTAAATTCAGTATAATTAGTGAAGAAATACTATGATTGCTTATTAATTTTCTCTGTTCGCTAGTTCTTTATGGAAAAAAATGATACGTTGTAAAGCTGTAATAAGCGAGAAAACCGTGACAATTAACGCTGCTATAGGTATAATACGATACTTCGTAAAAATTTCCCCTATCATGCCCATCAATAAAATTCCTAACTTCTCTTTACGCTCGAAGAAACCAACACTTTCCCCCGAAATACCGGATACTGCCTCTCCCCGCGCTCTGATATAACTGGGCAAAATCATACTGAAATATGTCAATGCCCCCAACCACCCAGGTAAGAATGCACCTAGAATAAACCCTAATATCAGCAGAAATTCCACGCAACGATCAGATACGTGGTCTAGTAGCATACCAAACTTTGAAGTTTTTTTCATGGCTCGCGCTATACTACCGTCCAGTATATCTAGAAAAGCCGCTATTCCGAATGTTATTAATCCCGCTATTAAATTCCTTTGCCATAAATAAAAAACCATTACACATCCAACGAAAATTGATAATACTGTAACCATATTCGGCGATATACCTAGCTTCCCAAAGAATTTACCCAGCGGAATAAACGCCCTCTCATACCAGATTCTTACTTTAGATCTCTTTCTATTGGTATTATTAGAAGCCACTTTAATCTACCTTTTTAATCCCTTCTAAGATTCTCTCAAATCTCTGTTCAACTTCTTTTCTTTTCATTGGAAAATGAGGGCCCGTAGTTTCTACTTTGAAGGATGCTGCAGCCGAAGCAAATGCTGCAGATTCTACTATGTCTTCATTTCTAAGGTAATAATACACGAATGCTCCAGCGTAAATATCACCACAGCCAGTGGGATCTTGTTCCTTTGTTCTATACGCAGG
>JAHKLF010000286.1 GCA_029856615.1 Candidatus Njordarchaeota archaeon | reverse complement strand
TAGCCTGGATGTACATTTATTTCAGAAATGATACAGTGATAATAACGGAAAATCCCTACGAAGACACAATACATGATTACGTAGATTGGATGTATGAAAATCTAACGGCAAAGTCTGATCACTATGTCTTAGGTCTAAACACGAGTAACCCGGATCTCGTATCATTTTCTGCGACAAGTAACAGTACGCAAAGCATTATTTCAGAGGGAAATAAGAATTGGGCGAGAATTTATGCGAGTTACTCATTATTTAGTATAGAACTGAATTATGCTCGTGAAGGAACATGGGATCAGTACTATTCAGACATTAAGACTAACATTGGTTACTTGAATGAAAATAGTATTAAGCAGGAGGGCGTAGGTGACGGTAAAGCTGTTATTGATGGACCAGTTAGAGTGATTATTAATTCCTCAGGTTACATCTCAGTGACGATCAATATTGGGTCTCTCACAGAAAAGTTTTATGAAGTAGTGAGAAATATCATAGCTTTTTATCGAAGTTTCACAACATCTTCTTTTCAATTAAGAATCGATGCACCTTCTGATCCAAACATAGAGGTACGCTTAGAATATGCTTTTCTTCTCACTAATACGTTCTCTGATTACGCAAGGTCGCAAGAATTAATTATATATTTTGGTAATCATACCACCGGCGAAATTTATGGAGTAAATGTAGTTGACGGAAATACAAGTAATGATTTTTACACTTCAGGAGGAAATCCGTGGGAACCCGATTTAACACCAATAAGAGAAAATAATGAGATACCAGATTGGGTCATAATTAATCTAAGTGAAACATTAGAATTTATTGGCGTACCTAAAAGAGTTTTTGATGCAATTAAAGATAAGTGCGATGGAATATACATTTACTGGCGTGATGATAATATATCCGAGCTAGGATTCGTGATAGAGGGCGCTGAACCTCCTCTAAAGACTCCTGCTGCTTTAGTACTAAGGGGGATAATACCTATCGAGAATTTGGATGCCACAGTTGTAAGGGATATTGGAGAAAAATGGTACAAATATGTTAATTCAGTAAATGTTTCAATTAGAGATACAGAGACAAACGTAGCTGATGCTGCATTTTTTGATACATCCATAACAATGATGAAGCGCAGAGAAGATGTGATAATAGAAGTGCATAGGATCCCCGATGTTGTTAATTATGACCAAAATCCGATAATTTATGCCAATATAACTGCGTTAAAGAATATAAGTACAATTTGCTTGATGTATAGGTATAATGATGAATGGATACCTAGTTTAATGAGGCGGATAAATAGTAGCAAAATAGATAACGTGACAATTATGTGGTATAATGCCTCAATTCCTCAATTTAAGTATGGAATTTGCATTTATTACTATGTGTACGTGATAACAGATGATAACGAGACATATTCTTCTAAAATTTATTCCTACTGCGTTGCGGATCTTCATCCTCCAGAGATAAGAGATGTTAGCATTCAAACGTATAAGGCTGGCAATAATGTTACTCTCACTATTATAGCTAACGTATATGAACCAGAAAATGCTTCTGGAGTAAAAGATGTATTTTTATATTATAAATACGAAGACGAAGACACTTATCGTATAATCAAAATGTCTTTTAATGGAACTACTTGGCTAGCGAATATTACTCTCTTAGAGTGGAATAAAGAAATCTACTACTATATTAAGGCGGTTGATAGAGCGAACAACGAGCTACAAACAGAAGTTCATGAATTTGTTATTATGGATACACAGCCTCCGCATTTAGACATATTGACTCCGGAGAATAATACGATCACAAATAAGAGTATTATATTAAATTTAGAGGTTTCTGACGAAGAGTCTGGAGTAAGAAATGTGGAGGTATACGCAAATGAAACGTTAGTAGTCAACACCACAGCAGAAAAAAGCATGAGCATAGAGATTGGATTAGCCGAGGGATTATACATCCTTAGGATTAAAGCAAATGACATGGTGGGTAATAGTGTGGAAAAAAAGCTTATTGTAATTTTTGATAAATCACCCCCAATAATATCTGTCTTGTCTCCAAAGAATAATACAAAGTACTTAATTGAGCAGCAAGTTGAGGTAAAAATCTCATGTAGAGACGAGATGACGGCAGTTACTCAAATAAATGCATTTTTAGATGGCAGAAAGATAGCATCTTCAGATAACCTCACCAAAGTTAAGGCATATCTATCCCAAGGACGGCACGTGATTTGTATTCAAGCAAAAGACCTTGCGGGGAATATTAGAGAATGCGTTATAATTGTTGAAGTGCTATTAAGTATACCAGTTATCTCACTAATGATAATACTAGCATGCATTTCACCCATATTATTCCTGATTACTAAACGCCAGAGATCGCGATGATGAAGGCCGCAATCTACAAGAAATCGTATAAGTATCATGAAGTAAAGCGTAGTATTTCAACTTTTATATGCATTTATTAAGAATCTGGATTTGTGACCTTATTCAATTATAAGCATCAGAGGAATTAGAATTTAGTCATAATTAAACATTATCTAACTTTAATAGATGTCCGATATATTTTAAAATTCTTAATTACATTTAGACTGTGTATTATAGTAATGTTGTTCTAATAGTGATTTCATGCCAATTGAATTAAAAACGATAATTGAAAAAATAGCAAAAGTGTTAAGAGACAACGAGAAAATAATATTCGCAATACTCTTTGGATC
>JAHKLF010000285.1 GCA_029856615.1 Candidatus Njordarchaeota archaeon | reverse complement strand
TTATAGTACTGTCTATCTGCTTTGGATGTATTACGGTTGCTTTCGATGTCTCTGGTGGGCTAAAAAGCCTTAAATAAGGCACAAAACATTACACATTTAGAGATTAATATATGCAATTAAATAATATTTGGAAGTTTAGTACACATCACGATATTACATAAGATGATGATTCCTAGCGCCACTGAATTAATGATGATTTGATGGGCCGGCTGATTTTTACCGACCCGGCTGGGGAAAAGTTCATGTTGAAGGAGTGTTTCGACCGATATGCATGAGGAGTGACACCAGCGCTGAAATCCCCACAAGCCGGGTCAGAGAAATGATGAGGAGATTCTGTTGAGCAAGGAAAGAAGAGTATTACGAGAGCTGTTAGCTTTTCTAAATGCATTGGAAGTTGTAATTTTATTCTTCATGGATTCTGAAATCTTATACGACGAAGATTTGGGCTATCTAAAGAGCAAGCTGAAGGAGCTATCTACGTGTAAAAAAGAAGGTTGTATCGATAATTTAAATGATCTTATCGATTTTATCAGGCGTTTAAGAGGCTTTTTATTTGGGGAAGAAAGAGAAATCGCTGAGGAGGATCTGTTTAAAGCCGAGAAATTATTAAATAAATTGAGAAAACTAGAGAACATGGAGCATATTGAGAAGACGATTCAATCGTTTGCAATCGCATTATTTTCAGAAATTGAGGATGCTGATGATGCGAAGCAGTGTAGCTAATAACGCTTTTAATGTTCTCAATCCAAAATTTTGCCAAATTATAAGAGAACTCGGATATAAAAGACCCACAGATATTCAGCAAAAGGCAATACCTAAAATTCGGATAAATCCTTATCAAAATTATCTACTCATAGCCCCCACGGGGAGTGGTAAAACGGAAGCAGCCGTGTTTCCTATCCTAGATATGCTCTTAGCTAACGAGGAGTTAATAGATGGCATTAACGTGCTTTATATCACACCATTACGTGCCTTAAATAGAGATATTTTCCGCAGATTATTGCCATTATTAGCTGAAAAATTAGGTTTTTCTATTGCAATACGGCACAGCGATACGCCCCAGTATTTGAGAGGAAGACAAGCCAAAGAACCACCAAATTTCCTAATCACAACACCAGAAACTTTCCAAGCAATTTTATGTGGGCCCAAGATAAGAAATCATCTAAGAAATGTTAGATGGGTAATTGTTGATGAACTTCATGCTTTAATTGACAATAAACGTGGTTGCCAGCTTGCCGTAGGACTAGAAAGGCTAAGAGAGCTTTCTGGTGATTTTTCAATAATAGCGTTGAGCGCTACTATACGAAATGCTAATGATGCATTAATGTTCATAACTGGAGGACGTGGTGGTGTAATAATTAGATCAGGGGATCCCAAAAAATTTGATGTATTAATCGATGCCATAGAAATTGATATCATGCCAGCTCCTACGCCTACAGGTATAGGTCTAAAAATTAATGTAAGGGAATTAGCTAAAAAAATAGCGGAAGTAATTTCCAGAGAGAAGGGAAAAGTTCTTGTTTTCACTAATACTCGTGATATGGCAGAACTCTTAGGTTTACTTCTCAGAAAATACGCAAATTTTCAGTATGCTGTTCATCATAGCTCTCTAAGTAGAGATGTTAGAATCGAAGCTGAGAGAAGGTTCAAAGAGGGGGACTTAAAGTGTATCATTGCGACATCTTCTCTTGAGTTAGGAATAGATATAGGTGAGGCTGATTTAGTAATCCAAGTAATGAGCCCTCGAAGAGTAGAAACGGCAATTCAGAGAATTGGTAGAGCAGGTCATAAAGCAAGAAAAACGAGTAGAGGAATGATAATAGCGGCAACACCCGATGATCTATATGAAGTACTTGCAATTAAAGAACTAATAAAAAGAGGTGAAATTGAAGCTATTGATCTAATAGATAAATGTTTCGATGTTTTAGCTCATCAAATAATTGGCATTGCTCGCGAAAAGTATTTAGAAACGGGTAAATGGCCTAGAGAAGAAGAAATTTTTAGGATAATAAAGCGATCCTGGCCTTTCAGAGACCTAAAGTATGAGGAGTTTTCGTGGGTTCTCAATTTCCTGTTTGAGAGATGCGGGTTCATAAAAAGAGAGAAAAAGAGGGTGATATTAAGAAGGGGCGCTATAAGATATTACTTTGAGAATCTTTCGACAATACCTTCAACGCTTAAATATGATGCGATAGATGTCGTCGAAAGAAAAAAGATTGGAGAATTAGACGAAAAATTTGTTCTAGAATCAAAACCTGGTGACGTATTTGTCCTTGGAGGCGTGCCTAGAGAGATTTTAGAAATAAATCCCGAGAAGAAAGCTGTTTTTGTGATGACAACGTATTCAGAAGCATCACCGCCGAGATGGACTGGTGAATTATTGCCTGTATCATGGGAAGTTGCTCGAATGGTAGGCAAAATTAGGAGAATGTGGAGAAGGTTTAACCAATTTAAAGATTACCTTAACTCCGTGGAGTTGATATCAAATAAAGCACGAATGTTTATGGAGAATATTGCAAAGTATGCTGTTAAAGGAGATAGAATTCCCGATGATAAAAATATTCTTGTCGAAATTGACGTATTGAAAAATCTTGTCGTAATTCATGCAGCGTTAGGCTCTCGAATAAATAAAACATTATCACTATTACTATCATATATGCTACTAGATGACGCTAGATTCCCCATTATAGG
>JAHKLF010000284.1 GCA_029856615.1 Candidatus Njordarchaeota archaeon | reverse complement strand
TAATTTCTGTCCATCATAGCTCAAGACAAACTTTACGAACTCATAAGCTAGCTTTGGATGTTTAGCATTCTTTAATATTGCTATACTGTCGGGGTTTATAATAGTATGAGAACCATTACCTGCGGGCGGATAAATAAATCCAACGACATCTGGACCCTTAGAAGCAATTTGTCCAAAACCATAGAAGTCAATTACAGGTGCTAAACCATATTCTCCTTCTCCCACCAATCCAGGTACATGATAACTCTTCTCTTGGTACTCTCTAACATTAGCGGCAATTAACGTAAGTAATCTCCATCCCTCCTCCCAACCATAAGTCTGCAGAATTATCTCTACTATCATATGGTTACTACCAGACTTACTCGGAGGCGTCATCGTAATATGACCTTTATATATAGGATTAGCTAGATCTGCCCAGTCTTTGGGCTCTGGTAGTCCATGTTGTTGCAGATAGAGTTTATTATACATTATGCCAAAGCCACTTAGAGCTGAGCCCCACCAATTATATTTACCATATTCAGAATCAAGATCTTTTAGTGGTAATCCATACAACATAGCAGGTATGGATTCGTTAATTGCTACCCATTCTGGATCACTTTCATTATAGAAAGGAGCTAAATAACCCTCCTCCTCAGCGATCCTAAATGCATCTAGTCCCCCGCCCCACCAGACATCAGCTTCTGGTTCCCCTTTCCATACTTCTCTTACTAGTCTTAAACACTCAGAAGTCCCCCGTTCTATTACGTCGATTGTTATATCTTGCCCAGTCTTATTCTTCCAGTATTCCTTAAATTCCGCTATGTATAAATCATAGATACCATGCCAGTGAGGAGTAAGAATTACTAGATCCGCTTCTTGCTTTATTCTAACCGCAGTATTAGTAGTTGACATAGCTTTCGCTTGAGAAGCCGGGAGTAGTGCGAGGAATGCTATGAGAAGGAGCCCCATAATTACTTTATTTCGCATAAATAATCCCTTTTTATAGAATTATTGTGTAATTGTTAAAAAAATAGATTATAAAAGCTTTTTTTTCACAATATGTTATAAAAAGAAATGTGTCACGTATGCTTTACGATTAAAACGCCTTGGGAATATTGTATTAGCTTAAAATCAGGGAATGGATTATTGTTTGCTGGCTACTACTTCGAACTTTAAAGAAAACTACTATATGTTTTCATTCATCTTAGCAGTTATTAACTCCATTAGTGAGTCAGATTGAGTACTTCATCCACCGCCCATGAAGGTTAGGATAGAAATTTCAATTTCCGCGTTGCTACATATTTCTGTATCAAGATTACGAATGCTTTTTCCGTTTACTATTATCACTATATTCCTTTTTATTTTATTCTCATTATCTACGTTTGCTAGGAGAGGTCTCACTATATTTTCTCCTATCAGATGCTCTGCTTTTTTCAGAATCTCGGATAACTTTATTGATCTTCTATTCAATTCGAAGATTATTGTATCTTGAGTTATATTTCTCTTTAGCTCTCCTCTTACACGAATAATTACTCTCATAGAGATCTCCTAAGAAAAACTATGGCATCTATTTCATTTGATAATCCGTTAGTTTGCTAAAAACCGTTCGGGATATTTAAATGACTATGGGGAAGTATAATTATTTGCGTCTTATCATACTATAGCCATCACATACGTCATCTTCTTTTTAATAGAATTATCAGGATTAGTATGGAAGCAACTATAAACCCTAAGGTTATTGTTCCACGTAATCTAGGATCCATATATGGTGCAAAATCGCTAATTAGTATGTCTAATGCCTCAGCAAAGGTGATTATTGCTAATATTGACAATATGGTGTTAAATCTTTCTTGCTTTTCTGAGGTTTCATGCATGTACCTCTCTAGAGTAGCCATTGTAATGCTTATTATTCCATCTAATTCATCACTCAAGGAGTCAAGAAGCCCCATTATCGCTTCATATTGCCTTGGCATTGCTCTTACGCTATTCATTATACCAATTTTTTGCAGAAATTCCACGATAAAGGGCTTTGTAATTTCAGTTATTCCGTTACTAATTACTTGTGAAATATTTGATATTCCATTATTAAGCGAAAAATCTAGGCTTTTTAGAAGATTAACTTGGGCTTTAAGATCCATTAATTTCCTCTTTATGTTTAATAAGTCATCAGGATGTATTCTTTTAGTGGCATATATCTCTGCTATATCTCTTCGTAATATAGATATTTCATCCCATATAATCTGTATGCGCTTGTAGATGTATGAGAGTATATTCTGCAATCCTTTAATCTTCAAGTAAACATTAGCAATTTGCTTGTATTTCTCCGAATTCTTTGTAAAGATTAATAACCCATAAACGCCCTTTAACACTAAGGCATCATCGAAAATATACGCCGAATTCTCGTCAGTCCATCCAATTATCTGATATATTTCCGGTAATAAGTATCTAGAGATATCGCTTGAGAAGATTATATCCTTAAGATTTGAAATGTTGTAGTGATCTAAGGTTTTATTTAATATACTAACATCATTTGCAATGATCATATGGGTCTTCATTCTCTCTACTCCCTCGGTTATACTAAATGGATATATTATATCCAATATTCTTCTCTGATAACTGGTTAGTAGCGCGTTCATAGCCTCCGTTGTGTCTTCCCAAATATCAGTTATTATTCTTGACAGAAAATCTAATGAAATCCAATTAGTTTCTTCTGCGCCTTTCCTC
>JAHKLF010000283.1 GCA_029856615.1 Candidatus Njordarchaeota archaeon | reverse complement strand
TACTTAGCGAGCTGTGGATTTGAGGAATTAATGATAGTACTGATTGAGAAAACCGATTTCGAATATATCATCATTCTTTAATTTAACTATATGGTGATGGTAATGCTTTGTTGCTTCTGGGCGATGTTTCTGGCGGTGACATAGTTTTCGTTCCTTTAGGTATTGTTAATGATTTTTGATTCTCTCGCCGATCCTCTCGTATCCATTGTTGAGAGGGTTCTCAACAGCAACCCGCTGGTTCTAGTGGGTAGTGCTTTGATTTTTAGGGACTTAGGGGGACGAATTAATTTATATCGATATACGTTAATAAGTGAATTAATAAATGTGTTTTTTACTTTGTTTATGCGGGGGGCCTCCTATGGGAAAGATCTTTGAAGTACCCTTGTATTCTGACGAAGAATTGGATTCCCTTTCGATACCCTCTGATGAATTAGAGGCGGATATGGTCGCTATAGGTTTAATAAATTCTATAAATGCTTATGGTCTTAGAGGGAAATACGATGTTGCGTCAAAGGCTTTTGAGAAGTTGAAGGAATTGTATAAAGTTTTTTCTGATAGCTCTATTATCGCCAACCGATATCTCATGGGCTTACTGGGTTATATGCTCGTTCTAGTTTTTAAGGAAGACTTATCTACAATTATTCAACTTTTCGAATGCGCAAAGAATATTGTTGCAAAGTTTGGTTACAAAAGTAGTATGATCCGTACACTCATAATGATGTACGCCACATACACAAATATGCTAATGTGGCATAAAGAGTACCATGATAAGATAGAAGAAGCAGCTGATTTTATTCTAAACGCATTGAATAATATGAAGGATTATCATAGTACTTACCTCAGTAAGGAATTGGGTTCTTCCTTAGCTCTTGTTATTAAGACGATTTTATCTTCTACGGAGAATCCGCTAGAAGTTATTAATAGATTCGTTAGGAGACTTTTGATAGATGATAGTGTGATAGACTTTATAGGAAATGAACTTCTTTCCCAGCTTGCATTGCATGCAAAAGAGTATGATATAGGTATCATAGATAAGATTAAGAATGGATTAGAGGAAATTGAAAACGAGGTTTTAAATGAAGGAGATTACTGGCTTATACGTTTAATGACAGAGATATATGGGGTCATTATTAGGACATATAGTTCATTAGGATTGAATAAGGAAGTTGAAAGATTGCTTAAGAGATTTGATAAATCTGCTAAATTGATAAATAAAATAGAGGGTTACTGTGTAATTTTAGCTAAGTTCTACCAGAAGATTTTCCTAATGTATGACGATGAGGGTGATATTTCAAAGATGATAAAGATATTGGGTAAAATTGAGAAAGTTGTCAGGGATGATGTTGAAGATTTGGCATTGATTAAGGCATCATGCTATAAACGACTTGCTCTAAGATATATCTACTTAGGGAGAATTAACGACGCTTATAAGTATTCGAGCAAAATAATAAAATTAGCAGAGAAATTACCTTTTTCTAGTAAAATAAGACAAGAAGCTTTAGAAGCTATACATGCTAGGATTAATTTTTATGTTACACGTAAACGGGAATCAAAAACCGCTGAAAAAGTATTAGAGAAAGCGTTGGGACTCTATCGGGGATTCGAGAAGGATGCGGCGATCACTAATATAGTTGCAAAGTGTATAGGAGATGTTATGGTCTCGTACGCGGTCAATCGAAAAAGAAAGAAAGTGGAAGAGCTTTTAAATAAATTGAGAGAAGTTATAATGGAGGTAGATGATCCTGAGAGATCCGAATTATTTCAATCATATATAGCGAGGCTTGGAGCTGGGTATATTCTGGGTGGAGAGAAGGAAGATGGTCTTAGATACTTACTTAAGAGCTGGAACGCTAGAACGGGAGTCAAAAACAAATTTGATTATTACGTGGACATGAAGAGCGTTTGTATGGCTGTTGCTTTTTCTAAAATCAAAGATAAGCGAATCAAGGCTACTTGCATGGAGATAGGAATAAGATCTCTTATGAATGCTATTGAGTTGGTCTTAAATAATCCTATATATTTATTGAATTTTGAATTGAGGAGAAAAGCGCTTGAATTAATTAATGAATTAGAGGGATTAGGAAACAAGCTGAACGCAGCCGATTTGATTAGGATTGCGAATGAGTATAGAAAGCGATTTAAATGACTTATGATGTCCCAAGAATCATCTCTAGGAGATCGAAAATTTTACTCCTCTTTTTCTAATTTCTCTTTCTTTGTTCCTTTAATTAGGTTCATTATTATGTTTTTCATCTTTATTGCGTCTTGTTCTAGGATGGGTGATTCACTTATTATCACGGCGTTTATTTTTTGTTCGATCAGGATTTCTGCGAGTGGTAAGAATTTTGGGCCGTATCCCTCTCCGAATATATGGTGTTTTTTCTCTCCTTTTTCGGAGTATTCTACCTTTGTAAAGTGAGCATGCAGCGGGTTAAAGGCTTTTTTTCCAAGTTCCTCTTCTAGTTTTTCGAATATTCTTTCGTAGTCCTTTCTCGCATTTAATGATCCGTTTTCCCGCGCATGTATATGCGCGAAATCGATTACGGGTTGAGCATTAGGGATCTCTTTCACTATTTCTATTACTTCATCCAGACTACCTAACTGAGATTTTTTACCCATTGTTTCCGGCCCTATCTTGGGCTTTAGACCCTTTTTCTTAGCTAGGTACGCGACTTCTTTAATCGCTTCTATAGCTATTTCTAATGCTTCTCTAGGTTCGTGGCT
>JAHKLF010000282.1 GCA_029856615.1 Candidatus Njordarchaeota archaeon | reverse complement strand
TCTTTCTCTTAACGTGCTTGCCGCATACTCCTAATACGTCTCCTAAGAATAGTAGCCTTTTTTACAATTCCCCATCTTTCCAAATAATTATCAGTCAATTTAATGTTCGAATCCTGATAAATTTTTCTAAGTAAATGAATAGAATCAGTCGCACTTGAAAGAGGAACGCCCAAGAGATACATGAGCAGAGGCGTAACAAAATATACGGGTAATCTTCTAGGCCATGCATTATCTATTTGCAATGAAGGCGCATATAACATGAAAACGCCATCGGGATGATGATCACCAGCATCAACTCTTAGGTGTACCCGGCCGTACACTCTGTTTAAAGCTAGAAAATATCCTTTATCATAGTCTGGGCGTACTATAATTGGAGGAGCACGGTTTACATAAGGGCCCCAGTATACTTCCTCTCGTCTTTTGGCCCATTTTATTCCCCTAGTGTTTTTTAATAAGTCAATAATTATGGGAATATCTGCTGGGTTCTTAACATAGACTCCATGAGAAGGTCGAGTCCCCATGAAAGCTTTGGAGTTATTCATGTCAATACCTATAATGAACTTGGGTGCCTCGCCTTTAAATAATCTGTAGAGTTTTTTGAGGAGTTTTCTTAGGGGCTTTAGGCTTTGATGGTAAAGCAATCCCAAGAGTGGGAGTAACTTTTTCGATGCGTATTTAGACTCGTACTCAGATAGTAATTCATGGTGTTCTCGTACCATCTCTTCGGGTCTCCCTATTTTTGCAAAACCTTTCTTAAGCAATAGATCATTAATGCTTATTCGCCATTTATAAAGAGAAAAACCATGATCAGAAACGATTACTAATGCGTCTGAATAATCGCTTAATAGTTTAATAATCCTATCAATTGTGCTAAACAGCTTAATTTCATCTTGAATTACTTTGTTGGAAAGTAGTTCAGGTTTCTTGTGAAGATAGAAATCAGGGATATTGAAATTGACCCAATATAACTTCCAGTCTAGATTCTCAGCAGTATCTCTAATAAGTTCCTCGTAAATTTCCGCTATTTTAAAGGATTTTTCGATATAATCTAGAGAGTTATCCCTACGGAATTCTTCAGCTTGGGATAATATTTTTGTGTATTTTTCCATGAAGCTTGGATGATAAACTGTCTTAGGAGTAAAGAAGAGGTGGCTGATCAAGTTTGTGTGCTTCATGGGGATTAGGGGATAATCTGGAATCGGATTAAGTACAACACTAGGGATTCCCCGCATCGCTAACATTTCGTGAATTCGAGGATGCATTAAATCAAGTGCTGTGAATAGTTTTTGCTTGAGAGTCTTCATATCTATGTAGTCAAAAGCGAAAACTCCATGTTTTCCTGGGTTTACTCCCGTCATTATACTACTCCATGAGGGCGGCGTGGAGGGGGGTATTGTTGCTTCTAGTACTGATCTATAAGATTTCTGATAAAGCCCTTTTGCATTCGGCATTGCGCCTGATTTGAGAATTTTTTCAAAATATTGCCAAGATAATCCATCAAGTCCTATAACAGCAATTTTCTTTATGTCGAAAGATTTATTCATGCCTATAGACCTCTAGCTAATGCTAGAGCATTTTTAGAGTTAAATATTAAAGTATGACTTCACGAGATTAACAAATTCCTCAGATGAATTTCTTTTTTCAAAGTATTCAAACCTGATGCGAGCTAATTCCTGATACTCCTCTAAGTAATCATCATTTTTTAATAAATTAGAAAGTGTCATAGCTAATTCTTCTGCATTTTTGTATCCTAGCCCCCACCTGCCTTTCTCTAATATATCCAGCCAGGGACCACCACTCATGTGAGATACGATCGCATTTTTTGCTCCCATGGCCTCTAGTACTGACAGACCAAAAGGCTCGCATCTGGAAGTATGAACATATATATCGCTTTGTAACAGCAAGTTAAGGGCTTCTTGTCGGCTTAAATTGAATGAGAAGGAGACAATTTGTTTAACTTTCTGTGCGTCGTTAATTAAAGTGCGAATATAATGCTTATCCTGCGCAAAGCCAGCTAATATAACCTTGTAATCATGTTTTAATTTTTTTCTTAGAATAATGGTAGCTTTGATAAGATCCTCAAATTTTTTTCCACGGACGAATCTTGTATAGGAAATGATCGATTTAGCCGCGTCTTTTTTATGTTTCCTTATTGTTCGCTTGGCTAGTAAATCCATCAGGATGCTTCTAGGGTATATAGTATAGATCTCCTCTGTTCCATACAACTTAGAGAAGAAAGCTTTAGTGAACTTAGAATTCGTAATTAATAACAATTTTTTCTCTCTTATTAATCGATGAGCTTTTTTAGCATATCTTGCCAAAATATACCAGAATAGTTTCCTATACTTATCACTCAAGAACTCTCCAGTACATAGGTCCATCGATCCTGGTTGGATATATAATATTTCATTATCTACAAGCATGGGTGCAATGCCAGTCGAATTTATCATTAGATCATAATCCACATCTTCCAATGCATTATTAATCACGCGTACAAGATTCCTATAGCTAACCAAAAAATGGAGAAGACGTGATTTCAGCATTCGAAATGTAAATAAGCTGGAGCATGAGGCTCTTTTTATTCGCTTGATAATTACATTATAACGAGTTATGGGTATCTTTTCCCTAACTATACGAAATGAGGACTCATCTTGTATTCTTTCATCTTCAGAGAGTATTAGAAAAAGGATTTCTGCTCCATATTTTTTATTGAACCATATTACG
>JAHKLF010000281.1 GCA_029856615.1 Candidatus Njordarchaeota archaeon | reverse complement strand
TGTGACGCCGAGAAGTTCGAAGATAGGCCTAAGGCCTAGGATATCAGCATTTCTCAAGGAAGATGATATAATTAACCTAATGCGCGATGCAAAAAGACTACTGGATAAGGTAGTCCCAGCGCTTAAGAAGGGAGGGAGACTACTTTATGCAGTTCCTAGCTTAGATCCGGCAGAGGGAGAATTTATTGTGACATATTTAATGAATGCGTGGAGATTAGAGCCTACTCCGGGGGAATATAAATGGGGAGATCATGGACTTAAGGAAATACCAGGGGGCGAAAAAACTTTAAGGACTTTTCCGGATATTCATGATGATATGGGATTTTTTGCCGCCCTTCTAACTAGGGAATGATTTATTTATGATGGATACGCAGGAATAATGAAAAATGATTAATAACTTTCTGACCTAAAGAATATTATTACAATTTAATCCTGAACCATAGGTATTCAAAAAGAATTCGGTGATGATGTGCCAAAAAATGATTTTAGCGAAATAGATCTAAATAAAGCACGTCGAATTTTTTTGTTTTTAGCTCACAAGTTAGCAGGAGATAGTGGATTACAGATAGCTGCTGCGATTGTCAGCAATGGATATCTCACAGATGATCAATTATCGGAAATAACGGGTATGTCAATCACGAGTGTAAGAAACGCCAGAGAGATACTTAGAAACGCGGGACTCTTACACGAGATAAGGGAGAGAGATGATTCGGGGTGGATAATTTCCTATTGGGGCACTGATCCTTTATCTGTATACAGAGTGTTTCGAGACCGACTAAAGCAAGTTATTAGACATTTTCGATCCTATATAGAATACGCATTAGTATCATCATTCTATGTTTGTCAGGAATGCGGTGCGCGATTTTCAAGTGATGAAGCGGAATCTAGCGGCTATCAGTGTCCAATATGCGGAGGAGGATTAGTGAGAGAGGATTTCCCTTTGGAATTCACTAAATTAGTAGATGACCTTATTGAGAAGTATAGAAAATTCAGTATCCCTTAAGAAGCATTGTAAAAAGCTAAGTTACTAGCATGCAAGGTAAAAAATTTATACTATTTAATCGCACTGTTATTTTTGACCATAATGATCAATTTAAAGCTACTGAGAGGTCCGTGAAAATGGCTACAATTGATGACGTGATTAAATATTTAAAGGAAGCATTAGCCAAGCCTACAGGAATAATTATCGAAACGCCAGATTATATCTATGCATTATATGAAATAGGACCTAATCAATGGAGACAAGTAAGTTTTGTATTTGGAGATAAAGAAGGTTTCGTTGATGATATGGACACCCGTAGAGCTTTACTTCTTTTCATGGAGGAAGTCAGTAAAAGCTTAATAAGATTTAATAAAGGAGAGTGGAGGGTAATATTATCAGAGGCTGAATTAGAAGAAGTAATAGAAAGAATGAAGACATAGCAATTATTTTTCTCCCTCTATTTTTTGAATAAAATCCTTTAATAATTCGATATTCTCCTTGTGAATAGATTTTCTCCTTTTATCAACTGGAATCCCTAATTCTTCAGCTCTATCTAAAGTCAATCCTGCAGCGGTAATTTCTCCTTTTGAAAAACCTTTTCCTACACGAATCTTTCTAGATAAAGGGCTTCTAGCAAGAGGGCGTAATTTTTTCATTTAATGACACCCAAGCTATATGCTTTATCAACAGCTTTTCGAATAATATCATAGTGATCAAAAGCTAGTCTAATATTACCCTTCAAAATTTCGCTTATACTGATCCAATCAGCGTGTTTGGCGTCACTTGATGCTCTTAAATCTCGCGTCAATGGTAAACATAAGTATGCTACAGAGACAACATGACCACGTGGATCACGTTTAGGATCCGAAAAAACGCCGACTAAATCGATAATTTTTATGCGGAGCCCCGTTTCTTCGTATACTTCTCTTAAGCAAGCATTTTCGGTGGTTTCTCCCCACTCAACAAAGCCTCCCGGTAGAGCCCAGTGATCCTTAAATGGATCTTTTTTCCTCTTTATTAACACAAGTTTTTTGGGAGAGGGATCTATTATAACAGCATCAACTGCGAGATACGGATTTCTACGTTTCTTTAACATAAAACACCACCTTTATAAAAACTATTAGATAATACGGTTAAGTTATGAATGAAATTAATTATGAGTTTGAGGGATCGTCATGCCTAGAATAAAGCTAAAAAGGAAGGGAAGAAAAACCCAAAAATTGCGTGGAAAGCGTTATCACGGATATGGTCAAGTATCAGGTGGTCATAGAAAAGGTGGACAAAGAGGTGGTCGTGGTAGAGCGGGAATTAAAGATCACATGAGACATAAATTTCTAATGGAGGGATACGAAATTGGATCAAGAGGATTTACGCATCACGGACCTTACAGACTCAGATTCTCCATTAATGTTGGTAAATTAATAGAACTAGCAGAGCAGAATAAAATAGAATCACATGAAGAAAATGGGAAATTAGTAATCGATACTACAAAGCTCATGATCACTAAAATTCTCGGTGGAGGTAAAGTCCTAAGACCAGTTAAGATAATCCTAGGATCAAACACAGCCATTACTGATAAAGCAAAGGAAAAAATTATGAAAGCGAGGGGAGAGATAATAAAGGCATCATGAAAATCTCTTCACAAAACTTATTTCACACAGAATGAGAGCTTAGTGAATCATTCTTTTTAAACTACATGTCAATTTTTCTGTACCTTAGGGAATTATCATTGTTCATATTATATGC
>JAHKLF010000280.1 GCA_029856615.1 Candidatus Njordarchaeota archaeon | reverse complement strand
TCAGAAAAGCCCTTTCTGACGAGTAATATCCCCCTATATCTGTACATAAAATATCCGTTAATCTTCATGTTATTTATCTTAAAATCCCTGAGCTTTCTAACATAATCTATTATCAAGATAGTCGTTGATATTATCCTATTGAGGGGTATCCGAGCGAGTAAGGGCATTAAATGCTTCACCTTAGAGAGTTTCGTAGATATCTAAGACGATTTCCCAAGGTCTTTCTTTGTATGGAGGAATTCTTATTAGTCGTACAAATGAATTCTTTAAAGCGATTTCGGTTTCCTCATACATTTCGTCAGCAATTGCTATCAGATATACAGGCATTTTTATAGCCCATTCTCTTATCTTTTCGCGGACTTCGAGTTTATTTATGTCCCATATTGCTGTATCCGATATTATGAAAATAGCTGCTAAATCTTGTACTTGCGATAAATGCTCATTTATGATGTGAATTGCTCCTCTTAGATTTGTCCCCCCATCGGCTAAGAGACGCAAGATAATATCTTCTACGGCATCATATTCAAATGAGGGGGGTATTCCTTCCCACGCACCACTAGAAAATGTAACAAGCGCTATGGAGTTTTCATCGCGTCTTGCAGCTTCAGTAAGTGCGATCGCTGTATCAATAGCCACTTCTATAGGTAATCCATTCATACTTCCTGAGGTATCGATAATTAGCTCTATATGTCCAATGCGTTTGGGTTTTATTCCATCACGATCCTCTTCATATAGATTTCTCAGGGTAGTTAAACTTGGTATTACCCTTCCAAATGTCTCTGCTGACATCTCAATGTTTAATTCCTCTTCTTCATCACCAATCTCCCATGTTGTCTGACCTCTAATGGCGAGGGCTTTCTTTCCGGGAGGTCTCTGTCTAAACGCAGCAATGATTTCTTCCATCCGAACTTTTCTCACAGCGGCAATGTATCTGCGTTGTGAGAGAAGTTTTTGAAACATTTTGAGGCGTTCAGAATATCCAGGGAGTTTGCCGCCTTTTTGTTTTGTAATAATCTCCTGCTGAGCTTTTTCTGATAACTTTTTATCTAGATCTTTCGCTATTTCTAGAGCACTTTTTGGATCTACCTTAGCTAGTTTAGATAGCTCCTCGGGACTTATCTCCTTTTTCTTTGCATCCTTTTTAACGCGCCAGTTTTCTCCCCAGCTTTTTTGTTTTTCTTCGCCGATCGGAGAACCTAGAGAAATAGTAATGTTAGATAAATTTTTCCTTAATTTATTCTCATCAAATAATTCTTGTTTGATGAATTCTTTCAGTATTGTAAAGAATGATTTTACTTTTTGCTCGAAGGGTATATTAGAAGAAAGTGTATCATAGATACATTTAACTAGTTCCTGATAAGCTGGATCAATTTTTCTCTTGAGTAAAAAACGATAATATTCAAGTGCGAATTCTATAAGAGGCGATTTTATTCTATTTTGAATTAGTACCTCAATAATCCATCTCAGTGCCCATTTCACATGATTATGCAATCGTTTATTCATTGATAACTGAGTATAAGTAGCTAATGTCGAAAAGAAGCCAGAAAGCCAAGATACTGTTGGGGATTTCCAATCTAAGCGAAATATACTGGATACGATTGATCTTAACAATAACCTGTTTATTTCAGTCCTAGGGGCAATACTATGATAGCCAACACCTATTAATAAGAAGTATTTTTCATCGGGATGTAGGTAATCTTCTTTTGGTATTCTTGGTAATGTAATTTCCCCCCATTCTGAAATAAATGATTTAGTTGGAGCGCTGATTCTAAAAGAAGGATATAAGCCGTAAGATTGGCTTATCATAAATAAAATGCGTTGAAATTCTCGAGAGGGCACTGCTGATGAATGTACTTTCTCAACTTTCTTTTTCTCATGACCTAGCATTTTTCAACCCTCTATTCTTTCTCTAATTCGTTGAGCCACTTTAGAATCCCGTGCTCTGAGTGTTAAAAATCCGCCAGTTAAGGTTGCTGTTATGTAGTTATTTTTAATGGATCTTTTTTGGCCGCTTAGAAATTCTACAATTTCTTCAGGTGCGAAACCATAGTCTAAGAGGATGCTTCTTACTCTCTCAATCATACCGGGCATCATTAGTGATACTCTTATTGTGAGTTCTTCTAAACGTGCAAGGACTAATTCATTCAGTTTTTGAACATCTTCAGGTAAGGGCTCATTTAATCTCTCTAATAGTTCCATTAATTCTGATAATGTCACATTATCTTTAGATACAATTTCTAAGACTATAGATTCAAGCTTTTTAGCCATAGAACGCGATTTTTCATAGAATCTATTTCTAATAACTTTATAGAGTTGCTGGAGTACGAGATCTCCTTTACCATCGGCATTATAAGCTAATTTTCTTAATTCTTTCGCGGCTTTAAGACCACCATTTGATGAGGCATCATTAATTAGATCTGGATAATACTCTTCTAATACACGCATTAGGAAGTCATCTGTTTCCTCATTTAAAGCCAATATTGCTAATGCGAGTCCTTTAGCCCACACTCCAATGTATTCTTCATCATTTTCTTCCCAGTGCCATTTACTCTTTATAAGATTTTGAACAGCATTCTTACTCCATTCCCAAGGATTCGGAATTTCGGCTTTAATCGATGTAACTAATTCTACTCTATGAGATACTACCCAAGGAACAGCCCAAATTATATCATTATAATTCACAATATTTCGTCCGTAGAACCAAGCACGGGCCTTTGAAAACAAAAGTGC
>JAHKLF010000028.1 GCA_029856615.1 Candidatus Njordarchaeota archaeon | reverse complement strand
TACCAGTCTCAAGTAAGTAACCTCTATTTGCAATTTCCAGAGACTTTCTTGCATTCTGCTCGACTAGTAGAATAGTAATTCCTTCATCTCTTAGTCTTTTTATCACTTCAAATAATCTATCAACAAGTTTTGGCATCAAGCCCATTGATGGTTCGTCTAATAATAATAATTCAGGCTTACGCATCAAGCTTCTAGCTATTGCTAGCATTTGACGTTCTCCACCACTAAGAGTTCTAGCTAATTGATTTTTCCTCTCTTTAAGTATCGGGAAAAGCTCGTAAACAAGGTTTAGTCTCTCTTTTATGACTTTTCTCGATTTTTCTAAGTAAGCTCCCATTAATAGGTTTTCATAGACTGTTAAATAGGGGAATAATCCTCCTCCTTCTGGAATTATAGATATGCCCATTTTGACTCTCTCCCATGGAGGTAAATGAGTTATATCTTCTCCTCTGAAAATTATTTTTCCTTCAACTGATTTAATAAATCCCATTATAGATTTTAGAAGCGTTGTCTTACCAGCGCCATTTGCTCCTATTACTGCTACGATTTCTCCTCTATTAATCGTTAATGATACATCTTTTAGTACATGGATTTTGCCGTAATAAGCATTTAATCTTTTTATTTCAAGAAGTAGTTCATTGCTCATATTTAACACCTAACCGACTTTATATCCGCTTCCTAAGTAGGCTTCGATTACTACGGGGTTCTTTTTTATTTCCTCTGGAGGCCCCTCAGCTATTATCTTTCCATAGTTTAGAACATACATTCTATCAGATAGCTCCATGGCAACTTTCATATTATGCTCAACCAGCATAATCGTTACTCCTCTCTCCTCTCTCAGCGTACTGACTAGTTTCATAATTTCCACGGCTTCTTTATGACTCATTCCGGCTGTTGGTTCGTCTAATAACAATATCTGAGGATCTAAGGCAAGGGCCCTTGCGATTTCTAGTCTACGGAGATGACCTATGGGAAGAACCTTCGCAGGAGAATCTTTATACTCACTTAATCCAACTTCCTCTAGTATCCTAGTTGCTTTCTCTATTATGTCCTTTCTATAATAGCTTTTAACGAAAGATATACCGAAATAATAGTCTTTTCCACAAGCTACGATCACATTTTGAAGAACAGTTAAGTCTCTAAAAGGTTTAACTATTTGAAAGGTTCTACTTATCCCCATTTTCGCTATTTTTGCGGGTGGTAACCTATCGATTCTCTTATTCATGTAAAATACGTGACCTTTCGTAGGTTTATAAAATCCGCTTATAACGTTAAATAGCGTTGTCTTACCTGCTCCATTTGGACCAATGATTCCAAGAATCTCTTCTTTCTCTACGTAAATATTAACTCCATCTAGTGCTCTAACGCCTCCAAAGTATTTACAAAGATTTTCAGTACGTAGCATCGCGCTACCTTTCATTTTTGAAACCCACCAATCCATTTCTTTATTTTTGTCTCTAGGTAACTACCCTTCCCTAGTAACCCTTGCGGCTGGAATCTCAATAATATTATTAATATCAAAGTATGCATTATAAGTCTATATTGCCTAAGAGGCCTGAAAATTTCAGGAAGAATTATTACAAGGGCGGTACCAATTATAGGACCATATACAGTACCTAGACCTCCCAGTATGCACATAGATAAAAGCTCAATAGACTTAGCAAATGTAAAATCACTATAAGCGACGCGCATACTAAAGTGAGCATAAAGGCTCCCAGCGATGCCAGCCATTCCAGCCCCTATTGCGAAAGCTAATACTTTGAATTTCTTAACATCGATACCTAACGTTTGTGCGGCATCTTCATCCTCCCTAATTGCTTCAAAAGCTAACCCTAACCAGGAGCGCTCGATCCAGATGTTTACGAGGAGACATATAAGGAATATGACAAATACTAGGGCTAGATAAGTTACTCCAGTTAATTTATATCCAAAGATCCTTGGCCTAGGTACTCCAAGTAGTCCGAAGGAGCCGCCGAATATTGGATAATATAGAAATATGGCCACCATAATGAAATTGAATCCTATTGTCGTCATGGCTAAGAAATCGTATTTTAACCTTATACTGATGGCTCCTAGTAGCATACCTGCAATGAATGATATAAGACCAGATAAAGGTAAAGCAATCCAAAAGGATATTCCAAACTTCATTGTTAAAATCGCGGAAGTGAATGCTCCTATTCCTATAAATGCCGCTTGTCCTAAATTAACTTGACCAGCGTAACCCATAGTGATATTTAATCCCATCACAGCTATTGCGTAAATCAAAATCCAGATGAGTAAAGTGATGTAATACATACCAATCTGCATACTAAAACACCTCATTCAACTTTACCGAACAGCCCTTGTGGTCTAAATAGCAACAATATAATCATGATGATAAAAGCGAAGGCTTCTCTTGGCAGTAAATAACCAAGAGTGGCGATTAGAAAAGTTTCTGCAATCCCTAATATTAATGCGCCTATTATGGCTCCAGCTATACTGCCTAGTCCTCCTATCACTATTACTACTAATGCCTTATACGCTACTATATCGCCCATATAAGGGAATACCTTAGCATAGTATATTCCAACGAGTAGCCCTCCTATCCCTGCTAAAATAGAACCTATTATGAAGTTGAAATCTATTACTTTAATTACATTCTCGCCCATAGCCATAGCCATCTCGAAATCTTGGGAGGCCGCGCGAGAAGCTAAACCTATCTTTGTTTTATTAATTATTAACCAGAGAGCCAGAATGAATCCCGTAATAACTGCTAAGAAGATGATTTGGTGAAAACCTATCATTACCTTACCAATCTCATAGGACTCTCGAGGAATTTCTTCGACGTGGAAACCTATAGGATAATGACCCCATATCTGAGCTATTACTTCAGCTAATAAGAGATACACAGCGATACTTATAATTAGGGGTATATAAGCGGGTTTATCAAGGAGTGGTAAATAGAGGCTTCTTTCGATGATCACTCCCAGAATAGCGCAGACAATGGATGCTGCTATAATAGCTAGGAATATATTATGAGTAACAACATATGTAGAAAAAGCAATGTACGCGCCCAGTGTATAAACGCCAGCGTGTGCTATATGCAATATTCGGAGTAGTCCGTATACCATGGTTAAGCCTAGTGCAATAATCATGTATATTACGCCCATCAATATTCCATTAAGTAATAATTGAAGAAAAACGTCAATAGAGAAACTCATAGGACATCCCTCAAAAATTTTTGAATTAGAGTGCTCAAAAAGAAAGAGTAAATAAAAAATAAAAATGGATGATTATTACAACACTTATTCTGGAGGAGTAATAATGTCAGGATCAGTTATATCTGCATAGTGGTGGAATTCTCCTTCTCTGACGATCTGAGCAACCATAGGTTTGCATGCATTACCTTGTTCTGTGAAGTAGTATAAGGTACCGGTGACCATCTCTACATTCTCAAGATTCTTTAAAGCATTTACGATATCATCTGGGTCGAGGCTTCCAGCAGCTTCGATAGCTTTAGCCAATACTAAGACAGCGTCATATGCAGATGCTCCGACCATGTCAGCTTCAATTCCAGTCATATTCTTGTAGTCGCTTAAGAATGTCTGTACGAGTTCTCTTGGGCTATCTCTATCTAGATCGGTTACGATTATTGTTCCCTCGGCGGCATCTCCAGCTAATTCTAAGAATTTAGGAGAGTCGTAACCCTCACAACCTATAATTGGGGCAGTAATGCCTAGTTCTTTCGCTTGAGAGACTATGTGAGCGGCTTCGCTATAATAGGCGGGAGCAAGAATAGCATCAGGATTAAGAGCTTTTATCTCGGTTAGCCATGTGCTAAAGTCCGTTTCTCCTAATTCGTACTTCTCGTAATAAATTACTTCTCCTCCTAATACATCTTCTATGTATGCTTTAGCATTTTCAGCAAGAGTAGTTCCGAATGGTATGTCCATGTATAGAATTGCGACTCGTGTAGCGTTTAATAATCCAGCTACGTAACCCATAGCTTTGCCTTCAGGGACGCCTGTTAATCCCACTCTGAACACATAAGGTTTATCTCTAGTAATTTCTGGATGAACAGCATAAGCTGAAATATATGGAATTCCACTTTCATTAAATATTGCAGAGGCTGCTAATGTAGGATGACTATAAGACCCGCTTATAGCAGCTACAACACGATCTTCTTCTATCAATTTGTGAGCTATAGCAATAGCCTCATCTGGATCACAAGCATCATCATAATATATTAACTTCAGAGGTCTTCCTAACACACCCCCTTTAGCATTTATGTGCTGAACGGCTAGTTGAGCTCCGTGTAATGCGCTTAATCCATCGGCTGCGGCGAATCCGGTTAGGGGTGCGTGAAATCCTATCTTTATGGGCTGTACAGCAGGCGGTTTAGTTAGATACCACCAAGCTATAGCGCCGCCGATAATTATGATAATCACAATTATAGCAGCAACGGCTAGCTTCTTATCCATTAATTACACCTCAAGATTTAAGATTTTATTTTTAAATGGATGCTTTTTATGTATGAGATCCAGATACAGTATACATATTTTGATTTAAAAATTTTTCTTATTTTTAAACGTATAAAATAAAAAAATTCAATTTTTTAAAGGTGATAACTACAAATAAATTGTATTACACTTTTCCATAAGAGAAGCGTTTCCAGAGACGTGAATTAATGTTTATTTCCTTAATACCAATAAGAATGTCACTATGGAATTTATTTAGGATATTTTTATATTTTGAAAACGCATTAAAGATTCATATTGATGGTTATATTTCCCTTTTATTATATATGCCAAATAAGTAAAAATGCTGCGTTGGTGTTCTAAATGGCTGACCCCCTTGCTATGGTTAGGAGGAGAGAAATAAGAGTAATTACTGGAGATGAACTTCACACAGCTAACTGGCAAATTGAAGGAATCCTAAGGATGCTCTTCAATGTTCTCGACCCCAATGTAGCTAAGGATCCAGATAACCTAATAGTATATGGAGGAACGGGCAAAGCAGCGAGAAATTGGGATGCGCTAGAATGGATCGTTGAAACGCTCATTGCAATGGATCCAGATGATACTTTATTGATTCAGAGTGGAAAGCCTGTTGGAGTATTTAAGACTCATGAGTATGCACCCCGAATGCTTATGTCTAATAGTGTTCTAGTTCCCAGATGGGCAACGTGGGAATATTTCCTAGAGTTGGAGCAAAAAGGTCTTATAATGTATGGTCAGATGACGGCAGGAAGTTGGTTATATATTGGTACCCAAGGGATTCTACAAGGTACATATGAAACCTTTGCATCAGCTGCAGATAAATATTTTGGAGGATCATTAGAGGGAAGATTTGTCTTGAGTGCTGGATTGGGAGAGATGGGTGGTGCACAGCCTTTAGCAGTAACTATGAACGATGGTGTAGGATTATTTGTTGAAGTGAGGAAGGAAGCTATAGAAAGAAGGATAAAGACTGGATATTTAATGGAGTGGACAGAGGACTTAGATGAAGCTCTAGAAATGATACAGAATGCCTTGAGAGATAAGGAACCACTGAGCGTTGGTCTTCTTGGTAACGCAGCAGAGGTATATCCAGAATTATTGAGGAGAGGTATTATTCCCGATGTAGTTACGGATCAAACTGCAGCCCACGATCCATTGAGAGGATATTACCCTGCAGGATTAAGCAGAGAAGAAGCTGATGAATTGAGAGTTACCGATCCAGATAAGTACTTGAAATTGGCTAGAAAAAGTATTGTTGAGCATGTAAAAGCAATGATTGGATTTATGAAGAAAGGCGCAGTAGTTTTTGAGTACGGTAATGGTCTCAGATATCAAGCAAAATTAGCGGGATATGAAGATGCATTTGCATTTCCAGGATTCGTGCATGTATTCGTAAGAGAGTTATTCCAAGAGGGAAGAGGGCCATTCAGATGGACTAGCCTAGTAGGAGATCCTGAGGATATTTACAAACTTGATGATGTTATCGTTAAAGAATTTAAGCATAATAGAAGACTCGTCAGATGGATAATCAAGGCAAAAGAGCAAGTAAAGTTCCAAGGATTACCAGCTAGAGTTTGTTGGCTTGGTTATGGAGAAAGAGCTCGATTCGGAAAGATCATCAACGAGATGGTGAGAAAAGGAGAATTATCCGGGCCAATATGGATTGGAAGAGATCATCTGGACGCTGGTAGTGTGGCATCACCAACACGAGAGACCGAGGGAATGAAAGATGGATCAGACGCGATTGGCGATTGGCCTGTATTAAATGCATTACTAAATGCTATAGCCGGAGCGACATGGGTTGCTTTCCATCATGGTGGTGGCGTTGGAATTGGGCTTTCCTTGCATGCTGGATTTGGTTTAGTTGCAGATGGTACCAAGGAAATGGAAAAGAGAATAGTAACAATGCTAACTACGGATCCTGGCCTGGGTATTCTGAGACACGTTGATGCTGGTTATGATAAATCCAAAAAGATTGCGAGAGAGAAGAAAGTTTGGTATCCACCTGATAAAGAAACATGGCCCGATTATGCATTGAAGAATCTTGAGGAGAGAAGTAAGAAGTTTAGAGAGTGAAATTCGTTTTTATTCTTTTTATTTTTTATATTTTACTGGAGAGGGTTAGTCAATTAAGATTTTAATAATTCTCTAAAAGTATACACCCGTAGACCATATTCCCTTCTTAATAGATCTCGAATGGATATTATATCTTCATCTTCAGTGACTAATTTCTTCCCGTGATTCACTGCCGTAGCTACAATTACACAGTCAATATAATCATTTAATTTCTCACGTAACTTGAACGAGACCCTAATTATTTCTGATTCAGAGAAAGGTATTATCTCAAAGCTCTTCAATATAGCATTAATACCTTTAACTACGGTATCACTATCAATACCGAGTTTAGCAGCTTTAGCTTGAAGTTCAAAAATCGTTATTAAGCTAATTTTAATGTCGCTGAAAGTTATTCTGACCTGATTTTCGTCGATCGCTTTCAACAGATCTTCATCGATATCAATTCCAACTAGCGGTAAGAAATACGTAGTGTCCACTATCATTCTTCTAGCCTCTTGGATAATTCTTTCCTAAATCGATGAAACTCTTCTTTAGTGATCTTCACTTTCTTTTTCTTCCTGATAAGGTCTTTTATCTCTAAGATGCCTCTTAATCTTATTGACTCTCTAATCAACTCATTCAGTACCCTAGAGATTGCTCTTGCGGTTCCGTATCTGGCGATACTCTCTTTTACGAGTATCTCATAAACATCGTCATCCAAAATGACAGCTGTGCGCCTTGACATAGTCCATCAACTATATGATTATATGCTTAATCATATATATGATCAAAAAAATATAAGATTTTTACCTTATCAATAATGGA
Organism: Candidatus Njordarchaeota archaeon; assembly: GCA_029856615.1. Classification (GTDB taxonomy): domain Archaea; phylum Asgardarchaeota; class Njordarchaeia; order Njordarchaeales; family Njordarchaeaceae; genus Njordarchaeum. The sequence goes on along the minus strand of JAHKLF010000028.1, from coordinate 3,177 downwards.
ACGACATTTTTTGTTCTCTAGATGGCTGCTAATCCAGTATTAAAAAATGTTAGTTTGAGTTCATGTATGAGATTTGAAAATAAAACACGATAGGCTATACTTACGACATTCTTGATATTACGTATGATAAATAACCCGTTATGATGAAAAATAACACAAATCCAGCGTTTAAAAGTTCAATGAAAATTAATAATTCTACGATGATTCCATAAATGAGTATACTCGAGGTAAAGGCGATCATTAAAATTATTCTTCCTTTACTTGATATTTTAGGAAATAATATTCTTTTCTTAATTAGTAGAAGTGTTAGGAAATCTAAGATAGCAAATAGTATCAGCACAAGAAAAATGAGTCCCCAAACATCTAATGTTGGAATACAGATCATTGTTTCCACATAGCTAACGGGATAATCTGGTAACAGTAAAGGCATAATCATCAAAATTATAGATAAAGCGATAGTCGTGATATCAAGCAGAAAATAAGATTTTTCTTGAGGCATAATCATCTCCTTACAAAATTTTTTAGACCATTTTTCTACATTTAAACGTAAGCAAGGATAAAATTATTTAAAAGTTTTCGGTGAATTGAATAGAAAGATAACTCAGTTCACTACGAGAATATTTTATCATTTACTCGATCTCACGGATAATTATATTTCCACGTCTAATGACTTTCAATCTTTGTAGAGCATTTCTAAATATATCTCTTATTTCGGCTAAGAAATCGTTATCAGCATATATGATTATTCCGCTATGGAAAAAATCATAAATGATCATCCTCGAATCTTCAGCAAGGATTTTGATCTCTTGGGGTGAATATATGTGATATTCAACTGCATGACCTTGGATTAATATGGGAGGAAGATCAAGTCTTTTCCAATACGGACCAGAAATATTTTCACACACCAAAAGAATATCGATATCACTTGACTTTTTCCAGTCTCCACGCGCGAAACTTCCTATAATGGCAATTAATTTGACTTGATGTCCCTTTGAATCTAATTCGTCTTTCAATTTAAGCAATTTTACTTTTAATTCATCAATAATTTTTTTGCCAAATTTATCACGTTCATCGCAGTACTCAGGCATCTCTCCGCATCCTCCTTAGTGTAAAGTTTATGTGCCAGTAGATCCATTCCTGGATGGAGATTCGGATACCTAGGTGGAGTGTAATGCTTATCTAGTAATATCGCATCATCTATATATGATGATACATCTATTTTATATGATTTGGAGACTTCCATTAGCAATACATAAACTGAATGACCGCGGACTTCTATGCCTTTTTTATACAAAACAGCTTTAAGTGCTTTTTTCTGCAGCTTGTTGTGAGTGGAAACACGAAGCTGCAAAATGATTTAATTGAAGTAAATCTCTTGCTACATTTAGATCCTCTAGGGCATCTTCCATCCATCTTTTAGATTCGATTTCCCACCTGGACATTATAAAAACCGATGTCATCGTAAGTAGCCTCTAATTCCTAAAAATACTATAAGGAACTACTCTTTAATTTTTCCTTCTTCGACAACTATCCTGCCATTCTTTATGACTATATTGACTAAATTTACTCCAAATTTATAGTTTAGCCAGTAATGCGTCGGAATGTCTAAAATCACTATATCAGCTTTCTTACCTACGCTTATGCTACCAATTTCATGGGCCAATCCAATCGCGTGAGCTGCATTTATTGTCACAGCCGTGATAACTTCAGCAGGAGTCATTTTTAAGAAATATGTTGCCATGAACATTGGTACTTGTAAATTTTCCACCCAACAATTCGGATTAAAGTCAGATGCTATAGCAATTGGTACCCCCGTTTTGATCATTTTTCTAGCATCAGGAAAAGTGTAATCCATTAACACCATCGGAGCTGTTGGCAAAAGAACACCAATCACACCTTTTTCAGCTAGCATTTTAATACCATTATCAGAAGCTCTTGCTAAGTGATCTGCTGATATTGCACCTACTTCTGCGGCTAACTCAGCGCCACCTAAGCAATGAATTTCGTCAGCGTGAATTTTTGGTATTAACCCATATTCTTTTCCGGCCAATAATATTCTTCGCCCCTGCTCTATGGTGAATACATTCTTTTCAACGAATACATCATTAAATTTTGCTAATTTCCTCTCTGCTACCTTTGGTATTATTTCCTCAATTATTATATTTACATAACTATCTGGATCATCCTTATACTCCTCTGGTATAGCATGTGCTGCAAGTAAAGTTGGAATTACGTCGACAACATGTTGTTCATCTAGTTTCTTATATGCCTCGAGCATCTTAATTTCATCTTCAACATTTAATCCATACCCAGATTTCGCTTCTACAGTTGTGACTCCATGCTTTAGCATTGTATCTAATCTAATTTTACCCTCCTTAACGAGGTCGTCTATTGAAGCTTTTCTAGTCTCTCTAACAGTTTTTAATATACCACCTCCTCTCTTTAGTATCTCCAAGTAGCCTACTCCCTCTAATTTTAGTGTTAGTTCTTCTTCCCTAGACCCCGCGAAAATAAGGTGAGTATGAGAATCTATAAAACTGGGTAAAACTACCTTGTTTTTGGCTAATATTATTTCCTCTGCTGTATATTTTTCCGTCATCTCGCTTGATTTTCCGACATCGACTATTCTTCCGTTCTCTATTGCTACAGCTCCGTCCTTAATTATCTGAAGTTTTTTCATCTCTTCTCCAATCGCGGGTTTCTCAGAGAAGCCTTGTAAAGTTATTAATTCAGAGGCATGTAAAATCAAAAGATCTACGCTCTTCTTCATAGTATTCACCTTTTAACTACTCCTGCTAAGAAGTAAAGAATCGCATTTGCAGCAAGATCCGTGGTTATTTTCGCTACATCATACGGCGGGGCATGTTCAGTTATATCCATCGCAAACACCTTTGTATTAGTACCCAAATGATAAGCAGCATCGAATACATCTTGGGGTAATAATCCTCCGGTGCTTGGAGCGTTTACTCCAGGTGCATATGCCATGTCTACGCTGTCAACATCGAAACTAAAGTATATTCCCTCGACATTTCTGAACTGATCTAGGATTTCCTTGATTATTTTTTCAATACCAATTTTTCTAACATCACGAGCTGTGTAAATTAATAAACCTAATTCTCTGGCTTTCTCAACGTAATATCGAGAGTTTATGAAACCTCTAATTCCTATTTGAGCTAT
>JAHKLF010000279.1 GCA_029856615.1 Candidatus Njordarchaeota archaeon | reverse complement strand
CTCAATGGTATACTTAAGACGCCTTTCAACTTGGTCAATGCTGGGAAGAAGTGTCTATCTAAAGGCTATCATAATGTTAGAAGATTGCTTCATAGGCAGTTGATTGCGTTGCAGATCCTAATGCTAGGCGATAAAATTAGACAATCAATGAACTAAAAAGTCGAAGTCTATGTCAGGTACCCCTCATTTATCTTTTATGTTAAATAATTTTTGTCTTAGTCTTTCATTAATTGCAAGAACTTCTCTTCCAAATCTGAGACTTCTCTAAGTAGTTCTTCAACCTCTAGTAACAGCGGCATTAGGGGGCCTTCTGGGTCATTTGCATTGAATAAATGAGTTCGTAGAAACTTAATGAGTCCAAAGATTTCCCCAATTATTCTATTAAATTGCTTAAAAGCCCTTAGAAAACTTTCGAGCTCCTTTCTATTCAGCGTATTCTTCATATTTTCGACGAATTTCTTAGCGGATAGTGCTAAAAATCCAATTTCCGTTTCTATTTGCTCCAGATTCAATTCGGATTTTATAAAAATCCCCTCATATTTAGTTGGAATTACTATTAATATTCAATTAATTTTACAATATTTAAGCATGTGTTGAGATTCAATGGAGCTTATTAGGCGGATTCTTTTAAAAAGTTACTTTTCTTAATAATTAGTCCCTCATATCTCTTCGAAATCTTGGAGAGGATATTTTAAATAGATTAGGAGAAAAATACTAATAGTCCATCCATATGAGCTCATTAATTACTTAAGTGTTTTAAGAGAGACTATTATCTGCTCTAAATCATCAGCCCGTTCATGATAGCCTTCTCCTTCCCATGTTCTCTTAGATATTGATAGATATTGCAAAGTGCGCTCTAGAATTTCTGGATCTTTACCAAAACGATTTAAAAATTTGAAAGCTATTCGTCCGGCTCGCTCATAAGCAATTGCGGCTTCATATTTACTCTCTTGGGGATCTCGCACTAATAGCTCTGTATAATCCAGTAAGTCGCGTACCATTCTTCTACATATACTCTCATCATCCACTATTTCTACAGCATCATTAACGACATCGGCTATATTATCCACAAGCTCTCGAGTATACTCTCCATGATGAATACTCCATATTGTTATTGTTTTAAGAATCCTATAAATCTCAATGAGAACTCTCTGTCGAAGAGTTTTTAATTCTAAAATTCTGTTCATTGCTACTAAAATCATTAAATTATTAATTATGTCTGCAAATCTTCCAGGATCTGGCCTCTCATTCATATTCTTAATAGCTCCCTCACTCATAGAAGCTAATACTTTAGCATATTGTATGATTTCTAATGGAGTCTCATATATTCTTAAGGCTGCTTTTGCCATCGTGAAAGCTACTGGCGAGCATCGAATAATAAATCCTGCTTCGCTAATTCTGCCTCTAACAAATAGTCTATAGAAGAAGTTGAAGCCTCTCTTAGATAGTTCTAAAGTTTCATTCCACAGAACTTGAGCTTGCTCTCCATGTTTCATTAGGCTAAGATACATCATTAAATGCGAAATTAATTGATAAAAATCGAAATATGCTCGGATATCTAGTGGTGGTGTTGCCTCAACTATTTGCAAAATCTCCGATTTTACAACTTGATATGTATCAGTTAATAATGTATCTCTCTCTTCTATCGATAGTCCGTAAGACTCGGCTACGGCTAATGTTGCTAACATATAAGGTCTTATTTTTGATAATAGATGCATAGCTGCTTCTAGTAACTCTCTTTTCTTCCATATAGTCGAAATCCTCTGCAGAAGAGCTTGAAAAATTGATGGTTTTATTCCTTGTTCATATTTACTTTTTAGTTTCATAAATTCTAATTTAGCCTCTGATAAAACTTCATGCAGATCCAGCCAGACTTTAGGTTTATAAAGAACATCATAGATCTTTGATTGAATCTCCACCGTTCTTAATTGTTCATAAAGAAATTCGGATTTCTCTTTTAAGTATTTTAGTAACTCCCTACCAATAGAGCTTCTCACTAAGTATCTGTTGGGAGCAAATATCAAAAAGGCATACGCATCTTTTAGTAAACCTTCTGTACGCTGAAAAACTTCCATTAATTTATCAGCATTCTCCTCCAAAAATCTTCTAAATTCAACAAAACGATTCTCTATACTTGATAAAATTAATTTTTTCACATACTCTATGATCAACGGATCTAATATTCGAGGTTCGACATTAATTAAATTCCTTATTTCTCCCACATCTATTGTTGGATATTCTGCTGGCAATTCTCGTATAATAGTACCTATCTTAGCTGCAATGAGAGACGCTATATCCTTGTAATCCTCCATTTCTCTAAGGGAAAAAGCCAGATTATATGCTTCATATAATTGCCATTTCATTATCTTATCTATGCATTCTTGTAGGGTTTTCTCAGGATTGTCTATCTTTACCCTTGAACTCTTGAATTTCTTTTTCTCCTCATCACTTCTTTCTGTTTTTACGAATTCGTCATCTAATTTTTCTAATTCAATAATTTTTTGTGAGGGGATTCCACCATAAATTACTCTGGCTAAGTTCACTACTAAGGAAAAATCTGGCAACTCAGCTTTCTCTTTAAGGAAATCATCAATTATTGAAAGAACTTTCTCTTGAATATCGTCCGTCACGACATCAAATCTCCCCCGAGGTAACTCTCGATCTAATCTCCTTACTAAGTCTCTTATCCTCATTTCAGGTGCTGGTTCTCCCTTATCTATAGCTATTACT
>JAHKLF010000278.1 GCA_029856615.1 Candidatus Njordarchaeota archaeon | reverse complement strand
TTAATTTTGGAGCAACCACCTCTCTTATTAAAAAACCGGTTTTTGATAGGAATAATCTAAGAGCAAATAGCTTATTATCAAATTTCTCAATAGAATAATTATCGCAAAAAACACATGTTCCTACCAGAATAAACTCACCCTTCTGGTAGGGTATGCCCGCCGCAATTATGGGCATATTCCCAGATGATGATCTAGCCGTTTTTTCTCCCATTATTATAATAAAGCTACTTGGATCAAGTATTTCTATGGAAGCCGTGCACGGCATTAATACTTTTGATACTCTTTTATCCTTGAGAAACACCTTTTTAGTGATTATAAAATATTTATCATTATCGTTGTTTACTTCATCTATAATTACATCATTAAGCAGCTTGAGCCCAAAGTGCGTAGAAATCGTATTTATAACATCAGCAACGCAGTCTTCATTATTATAATATCCCATCGCAATTACTCTGCCGCCCCTCGTAATAAACTTCTCTATTAATTTGAGATCATCTCTATTAAAGGGTTTCTCCGGATAGTTAATGACTAAAACATTAAATCGATCTAAATGCCTTAATTCCTTAAGTTCTATAATTTTCGCATTCCGCCAGATTAACTCCTTTTTAAGTATCGAGAAATAATAGTGGTCTTCTATCGTGAATTCTTGATGTGATACATCCCAAGCGATTGATATCATAGCCCGTCACGCTGAGAATATATTTATGAGAATTGTTAAATTAAAAGCAAATATCCACATGCGTAGAAACTTCACATTCATAATTTTCTAAGATAATAAGGTAATGGATATTAATTTTCTGCATTTGCGTACTTCAGTTTTTAGATTGCTAAATGGCACTATCATCGGCGGTTATAAGAGATTTTTTATACTTTCTATGTAAGGTTTAAATTTATTCAATTTAAATTCTTCATTAACCTCGAAAAATCTCTTAATGGTGTTTTCTTTGGCTAGAATTCGTATTGGTATATTAGGAGTAGGAAATGCTGCATCCGCACTTGTTCAGGGATTATATCTCTGCAAAGAAAAAGGAGAAGAAATGGAAGGAATATTTAGATGGCAAGTAGGAAAGTACACTCCCATGGATATCGAAATCGTAGCTGCATACGATGTGGATAAAAGAAAAGTCGGTAGAGATTTATCAGAAGCAATCTTCTCACCACCAAATAACATGATGAAATTGTGTGACATTCCGAGATTAGATGTTATCGTTGAAAAAGGATATCTTGCCGACTCTTTAGGAGATATCACTAAAAGATTAATTAAAATAGACGAAGCACCTTCCGTGGATATAGAAGATTCCCTAAAAGAAAAAGGCGTAGAAATATTAGTTAATCTAGTCTCCAGTTTCTCGATGGAATCCTCAAGAATTTACGCTAAAAAATCTGCAAGAGCCCGTGTTGCGTTTATTAACTGCGTACCAGTCATTATAGCTAGTGATAAACATTACGCAAACTTATACAGAAAAACCGGTGTACCCATTGTGGGAGATGATCTTGAAAGCCAAATCGGGAGTACTTATATCCATAGACTTCTTCTTGAGATGTTACATAAGAGAGGTGTAAAAATTAAGGCTACTTACGCTCTAGATGTAGGTGGCAGTCCAGAATCATTAGCAGCATTGGAGTGGAGAAGAGTCTGGTTGAAATCTGAAATAAAGACAGCCTCAATTAAATCTGCTTTGCCTTATGATATACCAGCTGCTGCCGGATCTGTAGATTATGTAGATTTTCTTAAAGATCTTAGGGATACCGTGGTTTATATTCACGGATCATTTTTCGCTGGCGCGCCAATTACCATTGAAATGAAAATAAGAGTGCCTGACAGTCTTAATGCATTTAATCCTCTTGTAGATGTTATTAGAGCTACAAAAATAGCATTAGATAGAGGGATCTCAGGGCCCTTGGAGAGCGTATCGGCTTATGCCTTTAAGTATCCTCCAAAGAGATATCCTCCCACAATTGCTGAAAAGCGCTTTGAAGCGTTTATAAAAGGGGAACTTAATAATTGAAGAGATAATGTAATTTTTAATTCTAAATAGGAATTCCTTTCCTTTTATCAACTTTTCACTCATTACTTAACCTTCGGAAACTTATTAAATTGAGGAAAAGTTTTCCAACATTAAGGGTAATAGTATTTGTAATTCACGATTTGAGATGATGCTTAATGCTCGAGGAAATTTTTGATAGGATAACACATGAAAAAGACGCCCTAGCAAAGGCTCTATCTCTTATACCTTCTCTATATTATGGATTTGACGATACATATAAAATCATATTAAAAGAACTTCAGAATCTAAAACTTGGTTCTGAAGCAGAAATTCTGCTGGCAGAGGCTTGCTACATAGAAAACAGAAGTAATCTATTAGAGGGCTTAGCCAAGAAGGCTATATCTTTTTTTAGGACTTCTCCTCTTAGAGGATATAAGACTTTAGCGTTTTATATTCCATACCTAATTAAAGTAGGGAGAAAAGAAAACTTATTGAATAACATATTAACGTTCTTTGATGAAGCCTTGACATCAGGGGCATTGGATCTCTACGACGTTAACAATTTCTTTGAAGTATTCTTTCGGTATTGCTGGTTATTCGGAATAGAAATTGAAAGTTTTATCAACGAAGTAAAGGAATTCTACAAGAAGTACCGTGTTATGTTAGATTTTTACGATGTATTAACTAGTTATACGAAATCTTCTGGGTTCCTCCCTCCACCAGAAAAATCCGTTATTTATCTTTATGAG
>JAHKLF010000277.1 GCA_029856615.1 Candidatus Njordarchaeota archaeon | reverse complement strand
GTCCTCGGTAGCCCCAATAGGCAACGTAACGACACGCATCTTAACCTTCTTCACAGGCAACTTCTCGCCAGAAAAGTACCTCCTCCGACACTCTGGACACATATTAGATGGATCATGCGGATCACAGTTAAATGGGCAATCAGCTACAACTTCGATCGGCGGCAGAAGATCTGCGAGAGCCCTAACTAAGGCGCTCTTACCAGTGCCTTTCTCGCCTCTAATCAGCAGTCCTCCAATTTTGGGGTTAATGGCAAGTAAGACGAGAGCTAGTTTAAGTTCATCCTGACCAATAAAGGCTGTGAATGGTAAGGTTAGTATCTCGTTGTCATTCATGTAATCACGTTTGTCTTCATTATTCATTGATGAAGTATATTGTGAGGAACACCTAATATAAGAATTGCATGAAAGTAAATGCATTGATTAATACTAGATAGCATCTTAATATCTGTTGTTGGACGTGTATCAGGTTTAAATGGTGTTCAGCAGGTGAGCTGGGGGTTCAACTTGAGCAAGAAGGCACACTTGTACGTTGGTGCTATAATTCCAACAGCATTCACAATATCGTCGGTAGCTAGACCCTTATTATCAACAGCCGTTGGTATTCCCAAAGGGATGCTTGCTATTCTTCCACTTGCGTCTAATGCGGCTCAGATTCTATTGAGACCAATATTTGGGGTATTATGTGATAGATATGGGAGAAAGATCTTCATGGTACTAGCTACTCTTATATATTCGCTTTCATATGTTTATCAATCATTTGCACAAACTGCATTAGACATGGTAATAGCAAGTTTCGTAGTAGGTATGGGAGTTTCTATGTTTTGGACTTCTATCATGGCTTATGCAACAGACATTGCTAGTGATCCCAGAGAAGGAGCTGGGGAATTATTAACATACGCATTTGCAGGATCTGTTGTGGGATCCTTCTTAAGTGGAATAGCAGCTGAATTTTTGGGATGGAGATCCACATTGATGGTATCGGCTTTTTTAGCATTAATAGCGTTTGTAATTTCACTTTTGGTAAAAGATATTGAAACAAAAGCAGAGGAGATAGGGTGGTTAAGGCAAATAAAAATGTCATATAAATTAGCAGGGAAAACGATCATTAATGCGAATTCATTGGGCTTATGGCCAGTTTTAAGAATATATTTACCAGTAATCTTCATGGATATGGGATTCACGCAAACAATTATTGGATTCCTCATTACTTTAAATCGAATTATAGTCACCATTGTTCAAAAGCCAAGTGTAAAACTGTCCAAAAGATCCTGGTTCTCGGTTTTCAAAATGAACCTTGTCAGCGTAAGTCTCCTCCTTATTTTTTGCTTATCATCATTCTATAAGGCAATTATACCTAGCCTAATAAGCTATTTCGCATTTTCGGCAACTCTCGGATTAATGCCATCTCCGCAACTAGGAGAAGTGACAAGAGACGAAGCAACTAGAGGATCAGGTGCTGGTGGATATGGGATGGCCATGAGTATATCACGTCTAATAGCTAGTTTCTCAGCAACATTTGGAGGGGCTTTAATTGGGGATGAGGGGGCTCCTATATATGCTATTACAATGGCTATAGGTATTACTATAGGGATTTCAATAATAGGAAAAATACTTGAATACAAGTCGAATTAGAAGAAGAGAGCTTTAGTAAGAAAGTTACCGTAGCATTTGTATTTTCTCCCTTATATTTATCCCATGCGCATTTAATTCCGATAGTATCTTATTAAATATGACTGGATTTTGTCCGATTAATTCTAAAGGCATCACACCAGAGCCTCTGAGGATTTTCTGAGCTACTAATTGCGCAATAATTGAAGCAGTAAATCCCGTTGTTCTACTCATCGCAGTTAAGGAAGTTTTTTCATCAAAATAATCAATAAGGTCATAGATGATTTTTATTCGATCACCTGCTTTTTCTCCCGAAATTGATACTCTCATAACTACTAAGTCCTTTTCATCTGTGCAAATGATTTTTCTCCTTAAAAGCTCTATTGTGAAATCTCTTGGAGTTATGCTTGTATCCTTTATTTTTATACTATCTGTGTCAAAAAACCCTAACTCTATTAATAATCGAATTTTCTCAGCGTGACCCGGATATCTTAAGGTTTTCTCCTCCATATTCCTAGCCTTAATTGTATACAAGAGTGTTCTTAATCCATCGGTATAAAATGCTTCTAATTCCCCAAGCTCCTCAAACTGTACTCTTTCCAACCCAGTTAATGCTGGAACGCTAATTATTTTCCCATCTCTAACAATCCTTGCGGGTCTAGTGTACTCTTCTATTAAATCAGTAATAGACCATGTTGTGCAATACTCAAGCGGGGGGTCTCTTTTTTGCGGTAATCCTCCCACTAAGATGCGTACAGAATCGATTGTATCCAATAGGGAAGTAGCATGACCGACCAACAAATTGCTTAATCCGGGAGCTAATCCAGCATCTGGGATAGCTAAAACACCACGTTGCTTAGCAAGATCGTTCAATGTTAGTGGGTTTTCTGGCATGTATGAAATATCAACTATATTAACTCCAGAATCTATGGCTGTTTTCATAGCATTATATCCTAAGTTCCCCGGAAGCGCATCTATAACTATGTCGGTTCTATCCATAATTCTTGAAAGAAAACTAGAGTTTGATGCATCTCCAGTTAAATATTCAACTTTATCACTCTGTAGTCTGGAGGCTATTGACCTCAACCTTTCTTCATCCCTATCAAGGATAATTAATTCATGGACAATCGG
>JAHKLF010000276.1 GCA_029856615.1 Candidatus Njordarchaeota archaeon | reverse complement strand
CATTTATTCCACCAAACTTTAGAGAGTGTTACGGCATCCTTTTATCATATTTAAAAAGGAGTAGAATATCTGGAATATTTCGTGGTGATTCGGTAAGTGGGATGAATATGAGTATTATTGCTCATCCAATCGACTACAGATATGGTAGCGAGGAATTACGAAGGATTTTTTCGCCTCAGAACATCATAAAGACGTATGCTCTAATCGAAGCAGTCGTAGCTGAAGTACAAGCAGAACTGGGATTGATTCCCAAAGAAGCAGTTCCCGCGATTAAACAAGCTGCAGCAAGTGTAACTTTTGAGGAGGTAGACGAGGAAGAGAAGAGAATCAAGCACGATATAATGGCGTTGGTAAGTGTAATGGCGAGAAAAGCTGGAAAATGGGGGGAGTATATTCATTGGGGTTTAACAAGTTCGGACATAAAAGATACTGCTATGGCATTACTAGTAAGGGATGCGTTATCATATATAGAAAAGAAGTTAAGGGCATTGATTTTTTTGCTAAGCAAATTAGCGTATGATAATGTTGATCTTCCCTGCGTTGGTCGTACACATGGAGTGCACGCAAATGTTTATTCGTTTGGCCATAAGTTTGCTGTATTCGCGGATGAGTTCATGAGACACTTAGAAAGACTTGAAGAAGTTAAAGAGCGTGTGCTTGTTGGGAAATTATCGGGAGCGGTTGGTATTCATACAGCTTTAGGAGAAATTGGTGAGGAAATGGAGCGGAGAGCTTTGGGCGAATTAGGTCTATCTGTAGCGGAAATTGCGACACAGGTTGTCCCGAGGGATCGTTTGGCAGAGTTAATCCTTGTTCTCTCTTTGCTTTCGTCCTCACTCGATAAGCTTGCTACTGAAATTCGAAATCTCCAACGCACAGAAATAGGGGAAGTTGAGGAACCTTTCCACGAGGAGCAGGTAGGATCATCTACAATGCCGCATAAAAGAAATCCAATACTGTGCGAAAGTATTTCAGGTTTAGCTAGAATCATTCGATCATTAACAATCAGTGCTCTTGAAAATATTATCTTATGGCATGAAAGGGATCTAACGAATAGCTCGATGGAGAGAGTGCTGTTGCCCGATGTGTTCTTACTAATAGACGAGCAATTATCAAAGGCTTTAAGAGTGTTAGGGGGGCTGAGGGTTAACAAAGAACGAATTCTGAGGAATTTAAATTGGACTAAGGGGCTTTTATTTTCTGAAGCGGTTATGATGAAGCTTGCTGAGAAGGGTATGGGGAGACAGACGGCACATTCTCTTGTCAGAAAATTAGCAATGAAGGCCTATGAGAAAAATCTTGATTTTAAGGATGTACTAATTAATAATGAAGAAATAAGAAAATACTTGTCCGAGGACGATATAAAGAAAATATTTGATGCTACACGCTATATTGTTGTCGCTAAAAAGCGGGTATTAAGACTCATTAGAAGAATTGAGGAAAAACTAGGTGTTTCAATAATACCTAAAAACCTCTGACAGCTACTACGAATATGAAGAACTGAAATAGTACAATCATAGCCCCCTCGTAGGGATCGAGACCTCTATCCGCTATCGCTTGTCTGAAGAAATATAAAGACATACCAATGGCTATTAATTGAAATATTACATATTCTGTTAATGGAATAGGAATGATAATTCCCACTATCCCTATAACTAGTAATAATAACTGTAATGCGCTACCTATGAGATTCCCCACACTTGTTAATAATTGACCGCGTGCTGAAAAGATCAGGTTTATCGTTGCATCGTAGATTGCGCTGGCAGCTCCTACTATCAAGGCAGTAATTATTAGGGGATTACCAAGTTGCTCGAAGATTTTCATACCTCCCATTACGAGCGAGATCGCAGCATCTGTGATTAGATTCCCACCAATTATTACAGCGATCGTACCAATCAGGGTTAAAAGTATTGAATGTGTGATCGACAAAGTTGGTTTCGAGCTAAGTCCTGTTCTTGCGGTGAGTTTTATCTTTCTAATATGCACCATATAGACAACGTAACATACTGGTAAAATAAATGCGACTTCTCTAGGGAGATAAATTATATCACTTGTTACCGGGAATAAGAATTTTCTAGCAATCCATAAAAATGATATGAGAAAGATCGCTACGACGGCCCAGTCTAATATTTCTAATTCTTTGCTTAATATTTCATCGGGCACAGTAATTTTTTTTCCGCCTCGAAAAGAGACTATTAATCCTAGAGTAAGGATATTAAAACTGATGCTGTACAGTATTACTAAAATCGCAAATATTATGAGTTCGTAATGACCAGTTATGTAGGCCACGTAAAGGGAAAGAGATACTATGAGAATTTCGCCGGAAATAGCGGTTAGACTACTTAGTATACCAATTGTATACTCTGATAAGCCTAAATGGAGACCTAAATTACTTATTCCTCGAGCGAGCCACTCACTAGGTCTAGAGACGAGCCATGATCCAAGTAATATGCTTAATAGCACTACCGAAAGGAAATCCCTAATAACAAGTGAATAAAATAGATAAAGTACGACCATTATAAATACGAATAAAAGCTCAATTGGATGGACTCTTAATAATCCTCTCAATATACGTAATTTATATAAAGTAGATGGATTACGCTGCAAGTCTCATCCTTTCCTCCTGAGAAATGATGATTTTAAAGATAGAATCTCATCAAAATGTCAGACTTTAAATCTACTTTTAAATTTATTTCTTCCTTAGTGAGAAAATTCCAGAATCTTAAAAGCAAGTTTAAATCACTT
>JAHKLF010000275.1 GCA_029856615.1 Candidatus Njordarchaeota archaeon | reverse complement strand
ATAACGGGAGCTACAAGTTTAGCTGCTCTTGGTTTTATCGACCCTATAGCCTCGATAATAATATACAAGGATTATTTGAGCACTCAGATGAGTTTGTCCCTTCCATTACTTATAACCTTAACATTATCTGGCACAATACTAGGAGTCTTCGTTCTTTATCCATTCTACGAGGAGTTCATAAAGCTTAAGTGGCCCTTAGTCACACCTATGGCGTACATGATTAAAATCTTAGAGAAGGAGGGATCCAAAGAACTAAGATACGCGTTAGAAGGTATGGTATTTTCGGGAATAACAAGCTCTCTCCTCATGGCAAGTAATCTATACAGGATAGATCTCTCTGGGCGTTCTTCAGATGAAATGATTCAGGGTAATTTTACGAGCATTACTGTTAGTCCTCTCTATGCAAGCTTAGGATTCTTTTTATCCTACGTGGGTTACGTCCTTCTAATAGCTGGCGCGATTTACTCAATGATTGTTTGGTCAATTATAGAGGGTGCTAATCCAAATATTAGTATTCATGAGCATTTCTTTAATCCCTATATTTACAGCGTTGCTATACCAATGATGATAACTACAGCTATTCTCACATTAGCAGAATATAGCAAAAGCTTAAAAGCATCTCTTTCAGGCCTAAAAGAAGAGTCCAAGAGAGCGCAATTAACAACACTACTAGCATTAATTTTACTACCTCTCGTCTCCTACATATTTCTATCCATAATGGGAGGCATACCTCGAGCACTAGTTAATGAAGTAGTAGAAGTTATTCTAATAGCTATTCCAATCATGTTTATATCATCGATTTTTGCTGTAAGAGCAGCAGGTGAAACAGGATTTTCTACAAGCTTTACTCTAGATGCCACGTTAGTCCTAACATTACTACTCTTAGTACCCAAATTCGAATCTCTACTTCTAGCATTTGCAATAATATCAGTCTTCGAATCCATGGCTATTTCGCTGATGGGAAGGATTAAATTTGGCCAAATAGTAGGTGTTGAAGCCAAATCAATATTAAAAGCTGTAATAGTAGGAGGCGTAGCTGGAGCAATAATTGGTCCATCCATCTTCTGGATCTTTCATCATTATCAGGGAGGAATAGGTTCAAGCACGTGGCCTGCCCCCTTCTCTAAGCTTCTCGGCGGCTATGTTTTACTATTCTATCTAGGAATAAAGGAGAGAAGACTCCCACCAATGGTATCACCGCAATTAATGATCTTTAGCATAATTCTCACTATTGTCCTATGGGCTCTAATGAGAAAATTAGGTCTTCATCAAATCTCTCCAGTATTATTAGCAATTGGTATGATTATTCCTCCATCCTTCCTATGGATAGCCTCAATTGGAGCATACATCGATTTTTATTTGGCAAAACGTTATAAAAAGGATGCAATGTTATACAAGGAGAAGAGAAGTAAGTGGAATGCGCTATTAGCGGGAGTTATGAGTGGTGAAGGGATTATAATATTCATTATAACTATAATTTCTATATTACCGCTAGTAACATCAATGTTAATACCATAAATCACAAAAATTATAAGCCCATTAATTCTGCGAATTCCTTGGGAGTTGAGATCGGACATCCCACTAGCTTTAATATTGTCTTTCTGTTATCTATAATATCACGATCACCAGTTATGAAGTAATCTATTCTTGCTAATTTATTCTCCAATGCAACTATAGCGATATGTAAATTATCAAGTGTTTTTAAGCCTAATTCATAAGACAAACTAATGGCTTTAAGAAACTCTAATGGAAATGATACTACCTCACCGTTTACTCTAAGGCTTATTAACTCTTTTGCTCCCAAAACTTTCAAATTAAATTTCTTAACAATGTACTTCAATAATATTATGGCTCTCTGTTTTAGAGGCATCTTGGAAATTATTTTTCCTATCTCCGGAGCAAATTTAATCTGACCTCCCTTCTCAAGGCGAGAAATAACTGATGAAAATTCTGTAAGCGTTAGAAATGAGACAATCTTGTCAATTTCATCGTATGTTAAAATTTTTCTTGAATCTAAATAATAGGGATCATTAGGTTTGAAGTACGCTATTAAAACGTTAGTGTCTAGATAAACGCGCATTAGATCCTCTCCCTTTCCTCTCTTACTAGTTCCGCAGCAGTTTTCTCAGATTCTATAATTAAAATATCTCCTTCTATTTCAAGGAGTTCTTTAACGATATCATCTAGCTCACTACTAACGAATAATTCGCTGAATAACTCTTGGAGGCCTCTTTTTATCATGTAACGAATTGCCTCATTTCTGCTCTTAAAGAAACCCGTTTTAACTAAATAGTCAATGAGTGCGATCTCTTTTTTCGAGAGTTTAATTGGAATGACGCTCAAGCATTACACCGCCTATAAGAATTGATACTAATGGTATAATAAATCATATAAGTGTATAAAAATATATACCTATCTCCAAAGGACTTTCATTATTAATGCATCATCTCTTGGAATTCTCTTCTGCTCTAGAGTCCCCAAAATATACTGAGAGACTTATACCAGCATAATCTAATGGAAGGATTATAGATATCCATTCCCTAGATCTCAATATTTCTCGGAAGAATAGGGATAATTTATGCGGGCTTGGTGCTATGACATTATGCGCCACTACGATGCTGCCCTTTCTGAGCTTTCCCTTTATACTATTTAAGTAGATGTGATACTCCTCTTTTGCACCATCGATGAAAACTAGATCAACTTCGTTTGCTGTAAAATTTCTTAGGAATTCTTTAGCGTCACCTATTATAACCT
>JAHKLF010000274.1 GCA_029856615.1 Candidatus Njordarchaeota archaeon | reverse complement strand
CCCGCAGCCCGTGCATAAGTCTGGATTTAGCTTAATTGTAAAACCAGTTTGCACGCTATTATCGGCTTTTATTTCAATCTTCTCAACTTTAAGTGCATTGTTAGGGCAAATTGAAACACACATCCTACATCCTATGCAGCTTTCTGGATCAGTACATTCCATTTTACGTTTCTTTACTTTTGGTGGTAGGAATTTAATTTCTAGATCATCTAACTTTTTTTCTCTTAGAACTCTTAAATTCCTATTCTCTATTGCGTATTCTACGGTGAATTTTTCTTCGTCTCGAATTATTTCTGGAAATTTTATTATTTGAGTCGTTTTTAAATCCATATCTTCAATACTATTAAAAGCAACATCTTGAATCTTTGTTGACCTTAGAGCGCCAGTTGGACAACTTTCAACGCAGAAATGACAAAAA
The DNA here is from genome assembly GCA_029856615.1 of Candidatus Njordarchaeota archaeon. Lineage (GTDB taxonomy): Archaea > Asgardarchaeota > Njordarchaeia > Njordarchaeales > Njordarchaeaceae > Njordarchaeum. Next base: position 2,338 of record JAHKLF010000274.1, on the reverse strand, counting down.
ATGCATTTTGAGTAGTCAATGCTTGGGTAACTTTTTTCATAAAATTCGAATTTAATCGCATTAGCAGGACATATATGTGCACATCTGTAACAGCTTATGCACAAGTCTTTATTAAATAAGATATATCCCCTAAACTGTTCGGGGTACTTCTTCCTTTCTCTTGGATATTCCACGGTTATTCTATCTGGGCAGATTGCCTGTTTTACCGCTTCACTTATTGCTTCTAGGTGCCTTTTTATATTTGAAAGCCTATCAATTTTGGTTCTTTCCAGCTTTATCATCCCAACCACACTCCTACGATTATTCCAAGAATGAGTGATAGTACAGATGCCCCAAGAAGAGATGTCCAGCCTATTCTTAGAGCTTGGTCTAATCTATATCTCGCGTAAATTGATCTAACAATAACTAGAATGGATATTACAACTACAGTCTTGACAAACAACCAGATTGGAGGCAATAAGTCACCAAGAGTAGGAATGACTGGACCGCTCCAGCCTCCAAGAAATAGAATTACAAAGAGAAGCGCCATTAGGTACAATTTTTCATAAGCTATGACCATGACTAAGCCAAAAAGTATGCCAGAATATTCAACAAAAGGACCGAATGCTATTTCTTGATCCGCTTCTGGAATTTCAAATGGCAATCTTGATGTTGCCATAAGCATCGATACGATGTAGACAAGGAATGCTATCGGATTTAAAAATATTCCCAGAATGGATTGTTTTTTAACTATTGCGTACGCATCACCCGTACCATAGACTAGAATCATAGCCATCACGGAAATTATTAATGGAATTTCATATCCGAAGTACATAAATGCCTCTCTCACGGATCCAATATACGCAAATCTACTATTAGATGCCCAACCTATGGCAATTATTGTGAGCGGAATTAATGCTATGAATGCTACTATCAATTGGACTGAGTATGGTGTTCGTATTCCCACAACTGCACCGGCTGGTATAAAGAGGATGGGGAGAAGTACTGGTATAAAAGCAAGGATTGGCAACTGGATGAAATACGGTCTATGTGCATCTACATGGACTATCGCTTCTTGGAAAAAATATCTGAGTCCATCAGCCAAAGCTTGTATCGCTCCTCTAATTGGTCTTGAAACTTCAAGAGGTCCTACCCGCCATTGAACCCTTGCTGTAAGTTTTCTCTCAAACCAGACTATGTAAAGAAGATATAGCACTAAGCTGATAAGACCTGGAATTATTATTACTGCAAAAAAGGGCCTCCAAAAAATAAGAGATACGATGAGATTCAGTACGGGCACTCCTTCTAGCTTCAAGATGATGGGTTTAAGGATTGGTATATCCATCATGTTTGACCTAAAAATCTCGAGTATCTCCTCAAGCATTTAACCACCTACCTATCAGCTTCTGGTGGGAAGTATCCAAAACTTCCGTAGATTGCTTGTAAGTCTGCTAATCTTTCTCCTTTCAAGGACTCCATGAACCCCCTTAAATAAAGCCATCCCGGAGTTACTACCCTCAATCTATACGGAACATTTGACTCGCCATCGCTTATGAGCGAGAACAAAACCAAACCTCTAGCAGCTTCCGTAACAGTTGTATATTCACCCGGGGGAAGAACTAAATCAGAATAAACATCAAAGAAATTTCCCCTAATTTCCTTTCCATTCTCAATTATTTGTTCGCTAATAACCCTACCATCTGGTATACGGGTAATACATTGTCTAATTATGCTTAGACTTTGATTAATCTCGTTAACACGAACTAAGAATCTTGCATATCCATCTCCATCATCAGAAACCGGTATGTCCCAAGTTAATTCATCATAAACCTCGTATGGTTCGACTGACCTAACATCATATTCGACGCCACTAGCTCTAAGGAATGGTCCAACTAGTCCAAATTTTATAGCCTCACTCCGAGTTAACACACCTACGTCCTTGAGTCTAGCAATTACAGTCGGATTATTGATGAAAATTCTTTCAAATGATTTTAAGCGGTTAGCAATCGCAAGTGTTGCGTAATATACATACCGAAGCGTCTTCTCATCCACATCTCTGCGGACTCCTCCAGGTATAATAAAAGAAGAAGTGAACCTCGCTCCAGTCATTCTAACTAAACATTCACATACTATCTCCCTAATTCCGAATGGATACATAAAGCCAGTAGTGTGGCCCATAAATACTGCTAAAATTGCCGCATCATATAGGTGCGTTCCAATTCTACATAGTTCGGCTAATATTGTTCTCAAGTATTTAGCTCTCTCTGGAACTTCTATGTCCAGCGCATCCTCTATTGCCCTTACATAACCTAAATTAAAATTTACTGCATCCATAATAGACGGGCGCTCTACAAGAGGT
>JAHKLF010000273.1 GCA_029856615.1 Candidatus Njordarchaeota archaeon | reverse complement strand
AGTGGTAAAATCATAAGGTAGAGCAAAAATCCTAAATTGCGGGTGCGAAAGTGTGCCTCTTTTATAGTATCCATCCTGAGCAGTTATAATAACATGTTTAAAGCTTTTGAGAAGTTCTAGGCCCCTATTTATGACGGATCTGAGACCTTTTATCAACGATTCTTTCCTTAGATCCCTAAATGGAACATGTTTAAATGAAAGAGATATCGCCTCTTCATGAACTCTTACAGGAAATTCCACTATTTTAAATTTTTGAAAAATATTGTGATTTAGCTCGGGAAAATATGTACGTGCATCCTTAAAGAATACCTTTGATCTATACACTGAAAATGGACGAACCTTCTTAATACAAAAACTGCACTTAGTAGATTCATAACTCGTAATTTCATCAGTAATGTATAATGTCCAACCATAATTGTGGGACCATCGAGCAATTATTTTCATCTCTATCTTGACGCCTCAGCAATTCGTTCGATCTCCACTTTCTTTTTTATAGCATAACTATCCATGCTATTCCTAGCAGCTAAAATTATTTCCTCAGCCAAACATTCAGCAATTGACAAAGGAGATCCAATAGCTCTTCTACGAGCCCCAGCTACTAGAAATTTAAGTGCCAAATCCAATCTTCTTTGCGGTGATATGTCTACTGCGTACCTTCTTATAATACCCCCCTGTCTAATTTCCACAGTCTCTTCTCGTGGCGCTGCATTTTCTAATGCCCGAACAAGAATTTGTATCGGATTTTCTCCCGTTCTTTTCTCAACAATTTCAAAAGCTTGTCTAACGATCTTCATCGCTGTGAATTTCTTTCCTCCCATCGATCCAATTTTCTTTGTACCTTTCTCTCTACCTGGCGCCATTAGCCGATTTATGAGTCGCTCAACTATGGGGACATTAGCTTTACCAAATCTTACTTTCTCATGTCTCCCGAATGTATGGGGGAAATATACGGGTTTTAGGTTTATATAAGCTCTCAAGCCGGGATCTCTAACTATAACTCCCTCGTAACTCCATTTTCCGAATAATTTAAGACTCGGACTAATCGGTAACTCCTGACTGTTCCCCTCTCTTTCCTCAGCAATCTCTTCGCTTTCCATAATTTATCTACCCCTATAAACACTTAGTACATTATGAATTCTCAATTTTTATGTAAGTTATTTAAAAGATATGTTTGCATGAGGGATATAGACTTCTACATCAAAGCGTGATTCTCATGACACAATTAATCTCCATATGGGGAAAGGGCGGCGTTGGAAAATCTTCATGTGCAGCTGCAATTGCTTATTCTCTTGCAGTTAATAATTATAGTGTAATCTTGGTAACCACAGACTACGTTCCAACAATCTCTAAAATATTTGGTGCGCGAGAAAGATGTATGACGCAAATTAATGACATCCCTAGCTTATACATTTTCGAAGTGACTCCTAATGAAGTCGTGCGCATGTGGAAAGAGACATTCGGCGAGGAAGTTTATCGGGTGATTTCCTCCATATTACCTGTGGGGAGGGAAATTTTAGATTATATAGCCGGAGCTCCAGGACTGGGGGACGAATTCATGTTATACATTATATATCAAAAATTCTCTGAAAACGAAGCAGACTACATCGTTTGGGATTTACCAGCGGCAGGGGATGCCTTAAGATTGCTATATCTCGAAAAGCAATTTTATGAACATCTGAACGACGCCGCACGTTTATATCTGCGCTTAAAAGGCTTTTTATCAAAATTAAAACGAAAAAAAGCCCCATCACCTTTGGAGCTCATTAATAAGTGGCGAGAATTAGCTAATTATATATTCAAAATGCTCTCTAGTAATGAGCATAAAGCAATACTCATATCCACACCAGAGCCTTTAAGCATCGAAGTATCCAAGAGAATTATTTCAGATTTAGAAATATTCGGAATAAATTTATCAGCCATCATAGTCAATATGGTTTTATCAAAAAACTTAATCTTAAAAGATGTATTCTCTGAAAAAATCAAACTACAGGAGAAAATAATTAGGAATCTAAAGGAAATTGCTGCTAATAAGAAGCTCATGTACCTGGAAGTACCCTATCTTACTACCGATCTCTCGACATATAAGAATTTAAACGAATTTTGCAAAGAAATACAGCCATTAATAGAATTCCTTATGATGAAGACTAAAACTCGTTTAAAATAATTATAACAAAAGTAAATTTTATCGTCTCTCCTTCCTCTTTCTACCCGATACTAATTCACTAAGAGCTATTCCGTTAACCTTGACGACTCTGAACTTTACTCCTGGTATCTGGGGTACCCGGGGTCTTCAGGCCCCGAGTATGTCCCCCATCGATCTTCCCTGTGAGCCCCCTATCCTCTCGATTATCACCTCATCATGCTCGTCTATAAATAATAGCCCTCCGTCATAAGGAACGAATGCCGTAACGACTTTGCCGTTTTTCTTCAATTTTACTCTTACTGCTTTTCTAAGTGCGCTTGAGGGTTTTCTGGCTTCTATACCTACTTTCTCTAGCACGATTCCGCTTGCTTGAGGAGCGCCCTCAAGTGGATCTGCCTTTACATCAAGCCGTAACATCCTTCTTCTATACCATATGTCCGCCCATCTTTGTTTTTTCCTCTTTTTTCGAAGTACTCTCGAAGCAAATTCACCACGCGGTGATTTGGTTACCATATTTTCTCTCCTCCATCAATTATTTTTGTTGTCTTTATCTTTGTTTGCTTATTTGAGTATTTAAACATTGGTCATCAAACTATTTTTACATGTTCGATTCCGAAGT
>JAHKLF010000272.1 GCA_029856615.1 Candidatus Njordarchaeota archaeon | reverse complement strand
GTAATCTTTCGTTTGGCAAATACGCCTCTTGGAGATTACGGGATAAGATTCTTTGTAGCTGATATTCTACGACAAATATTTGATCAATATAAGACAAGGAAGATAAAACATAAAACAGTGATAATTATTGATGAGGCGCACTTATTAGCGCCTAGAAAGGGTAGAAGAGACCCAGTAAGAGAAGTCATCGAACGAATAGCAAGAGAGGGGAGAAAATATAACCTATGGCTTATTCTTGCTTCCCAGAGTCCAAGAGACTTAAGTGATGTCATATTGATGCAGTGTAATAGTGTTCTTGCTTTGAAAATGCATAAAGAAGATGTATCAGAATTTTCTCGAACTTTTGGCATTTCACGTAGCATAGCAGAAGCTCTCACGATGTTTCCACCTGGCAAAGGATATTTAAAAGCACCATCATTGGCAATTCCAGTGATTGTAGAAATTAGGCCAAAGAGATCATTGGATATTAAGGGAATCCCGGAAAAAATTAGAGCGGTGGAAGATGCTGTTAAGCGTGTAGCGTTAATATCGAAAGAGTTATTAAAGGAAGCAGAAGAGAAAAAGATTGAAGAAAAACGTGAGGTTTCCGTGATATCAGAACCTTCTCCCAAAATTAAAGAACCCTCAAAGGAAATAAGTAAAATTGAAGTCAAAGAGGCAAAAATAAAGAAAGTTCCTGAGAAGGAAGTCACAAAGAAAGTGGTAAAGAAAGCTGTTATAAAGAGAGAGCCGATAAAATATGATCTAGAAGTGATTAATTCGATAATCAGCGAGATTCGTGAACAAGGATATGCTGCAAGAGCATTGATTAAAGAATTGATTATCGAAAGAGAAAAGAAATTATCGGAAGTACTAGCTTCTGTGGATGATAGAATAATAGACACACTTAAACTTCTGGGGATAATTGAAATCCGGGGAGGTATCATTAGACTATCTCTTAAAGAATTAATGGAGAGGAGAATGGGTAGACGATTAAATGAATTGGAGGTCAAAAGGTATATCGAGATGATATATGACAGGGTATGAACTATCTAATACGTTCCAAAATTTTTTTAGCTTGATCAAATAATCCTAAGCCGATATAAACAGCAGATAATAATCCTAAGAATTGTCTCTGTTCACCATACTTCTTAACCGCGTCTTGCAATATTTGCAGAGCTTCCTTATCACGCCCCATGAGATAACATATAAGAGCCCGATTATACATTATTTCTTTAAATGATAATCCCTTGTCTGCCAGTTTAACAAGGCCTCGTAAAGCGATATCTAAAAAGCCGCATTCAATTGCATTATCTATGGTGTCTGCTAATCCACTAAAATTTTCTGAATTATCAATGAGCATGTTAAATACTTTTTCTGCAGTTTTTAAACATCCGCAATTAACTATTTCTTTAACAGACCGTAAAATGAGATCACGCCGTAATAATGCAATGTTTTTGATTATTAGTTGACCAAGTCTATTGCAAAGAGAGCAAGTCTTATTTCTTATTTGGGAGAGGAAATTAGGCCCATAACGGTAGTTAAGAAACATGGCTGAAAAAAATCTAAGATTGCGAAGCAATCTCTCAATCAGATTCTCAATCTTTCTGATAAGTTTACGATCTATGACGTTGCTAGAATGAATTACTGACATATTTTTTTGAAGCTGATTCAAGGCGTTCTCTATATCACTTAACATTTTTTCTAAGCTCATTTAGAGAATCCTCTTAATCTTAGTGAATATGGCTAAATGGATGATGAAAATGGTGCCGGGGGCGGGACTCGAACCCGCGAGGCGAGATCGCCACCAGGTCTCGAGCCTGGCGCCGTTCCAGCTCGGCAACCCCGGCATTATTTGTGCGAAAAATCTGATTCATTTCTAACATATATCTAGATGTGAGCATGGATCTATTTGATTTTTTCTATGGTGCGAGTCTAAAATGATCTATGAATGATGTTTTTGCAATAAACTGACATAAGTTGAGGAAAATTTTAGAAATGGTATTAAACCAATCTAAGATGGCGTATTTCTAGAATCAAGTCCGTGAAGATAATAAAATGTAAATACTTAATATGATTCTATAGGAATTGAGGGGATGCTTATGTCAAAAAAAGTCAAAGTAATAAAAGTTGATGGTAGGCAAGAAGAATTTGATAAAGAGAAAATTGTGAATGCGTGTATCGCGGCAGGAGCGCCTAGAGAGATCGCGGAGAAGATCGCGAATGAAATTGAAAAGAAAGTTTATGATGGAATGACGACGAGAGAAATCAGAGAGCTCGTTTTAGAATTATTGGAGAAAAAGAATCCGGAATGGAGGGATAACTGGGAATTCTTTGATAGAATAGTTAAAAAGAGAATCACATATGAGCGAGGCAAATTCGTCGAGGTTAAACAAGGCCATTTATATCTTGGTAGAGAAGTCCGAGATATTGGGCCAAAGGGATTAAGTAATTACGAAGAGGTAGTTGGCATATTAAGAGAACTCGAAGAGGACCTAGAGCATGGGATACCCCCCAAGAAGATTAATAGCAGAACTTGGGTTCTATTTATGGCGGTTCTCAAATCGAAGAAGATGAGCAAAGAGGATAAAGAAAAAGCCATCAAAGCAATTAATGAATTCAGAGAGAGACATGGTTGGAAGCCTTACGAGGTCAAAAGACCTATTACTTAGGTATATTGCCATTTAGCTATTGAGAAAATAATGTCGAAATCATGAATTTTCAACAAGGAATCTTCCTCTAGGGCGCCTAATTCGCGTACCCTTATCCTCTCTCTTATTATGGGAGATAAAGGCAAATTGATC
>JAHKLF010000271.1 GCA_029856615.1 Candidatus Njordarchaeota archaeon | reverse complement strand
TAGCTAGGGAGTTCAATGTTTCGCCCCCAGAATTAGAGGAGGGCGGAGAAGAAAAGGAGTTCGAAGAGGGTTAATTTTTTAATTAAGGGGGATTAGTTATGGTATTTTTCCGAGAAATACCGGATGTAGTCACGCCAAAAGAAATCCTTGAGACAGAGTGGAAGCCGATTACACGAATTGGTAAATTAGTTAAAGATGGAAGAATACTTTCAATTGATGAAATATTCGCTATCACAAAGAGAATTCCGGAGTGGCAGATTGTCGACTGGCTAGTACCGGATTTGAGGGGGTATGTAATTGACGTGAATATTGTACAACGTCAGACGGACTCCGGAAAGAGATCGGCATTTAGAGTAATGGTCGCTATAGGAAACTTAGATGGTTATATTGGGGTTGGTATTGCCAAGCATAAAGAGCAGAGAATGGCCATTATTAAAGCATTAAGAAGAGCAAAAAAGAATTTAGCTCCCGTATTAAGGGGCTGTGGCAGTTGGGAGTGTCGATGTGATCAACCTCATAGTATACCTTTCAAAACAGAGGGAAAATGTGGAAGTGTCAAGGTGATATTTTATCCAGGACCGCGTGGTCTGGGTCTTGTAGCTGGAGACGTGGCTAAGCAATTACTGAGACTTGCAGGTATTCATGATGTATGGTCAAAAACATTTGGAAATACCAGAACGCATATTAATTTTGCACAAGCAGTTTATAATGCCCTCGTGAATACATATTATTTGCTTTGAGGTGTATGTAAATGGGTAGAATAAGTGCTCGTGTGTCCCCATTAGAGTTACTTAAAATCAAACGAGAAAAGCGTAGAATAGCTAAAATACCCGCTGATGGGAGGTGGATTGCGGTAATTAGGATTCGAGGGACGGTGAATATCCGTCGAGATATAGCAGATACATTGAGGATGCTTCGTCTTCATAAGCCTCATCATTTAGTGCTGATTCCATTTACGTCTTCGTATAAAGGCATGTTACTCAAAGTTCAGAGAACAATCGCTTGGGGAGAAATAGATTTCGATACTTTTTTAGAGTTGCTTAAGAAGAGGGGGCGGATTATTGGAAATAAAAAGTTGACTGATGATATAGTCAAAGAATTAAGTAAAAATAAATTTTCATCCATGGAAGAACTAGCTAAAGCCATATGGGAGAAGAAAGTATCCTTTAAGGACATAGACTGGCTTAAGCCAGTATTTAGGCTTCATCCGCCTCGTGGAGGTTATCGGGGATCTATTAAAAAGCCATATGAACTTGGTGGATCATACGGTTTCTGGGGTAAGATGATAAATGAATTGATAAAGAGGATGATGTAAAAGAGAATTGAAAAAACATAATTTAATATTCTCTTTTTCGCTTTAATGGAAAGGAAAGGGACTTAATACCTTAACGGTGAGATATATTGCCAAGAAAAAGGAAAAAAGAGGAAGAATTGGAAGAGTTAATTAAGTCAAAAATAACGTTACCAAATGAAGGTGACTTATTTGGGTTAGTATTAAGGCGGTTAGGTGGCCTTTGGCTTGAGGTTTCGTGCTCAGATGGAAAAATAAGAAAAGTTAGGATTCCTGGAAAATTGAGGCGTGTAAGAATTTATGAGGGCGACCTAATACTGTTAAGGCCTTGGTATGGAATTCAGGAGGATACGCGTGCTGATGTTCTCTATAAATATAGCAAATCGGAGATAAAATGGCTATTAAAATCAAAATATGCTGATGAACTGAAAAAAGTGCTAACTGAAGAAATATTGGAGGAGTATCTATAATTTAGGTGAAAATTTTGGACAATGATTTTTACGATGAATTCAGAGAGCCAACAAGGCGAGATAGACTACTAAAAGGAGAAGAGTATAAAGAGGCATGGCAAGGCGTATTTGATGTTAAGACTTTAGAGGCATTGGATGCTCTTAAAAGACGTAGGATTATAGAAGATATTTACTGGGTTGTTTCAACGGGGAAAGAGGCTGATGTCTTCTATGCGAGGTCTCCGAATGGTGATGACTTAGCAGTTAAGATTTATAGAATTCATACATCGAAGTTTAGGAGAATCGATAAGTATGTTTTAGGAGATAAAAGATTTGGGAGAATGAAAAGTGTAATAAAGAGTAAATGGAGTTGGGCTCGTAGAGAATATAAGAATCTAAGCTCAGCTTGGAAGTGCGGAGTACATGTACCTAAACCTATTGCCGTTTATAGGAATATCGTCGTAATGGAGTTCATTGGACAAAAGGGAACACCAGCTCCTCTTCTTAAGGATGTAGAGGATATTGAGTATCCCGAGAAAGTTTTTGATATGTTATTAAATGATATTGAGAAAATGTATAAAGAAGCGAAGCTTGTTCACGCCGATTTAAGCCCGTTTAACATTCTTTATCATAATGGTATAGCATGGATAATTGACATGGCGCAGGGAGTAAATATTAATCATCAATATGCTTTGCATTTCCTGTATAGAGATTTGCATCATATAATTAACTTCTTTGTAGCGTTTCTGGATGATATTCCATCTCCTGATGAGGTTTTTACTCGAATCGTTGGTAAAGAACCTGATCTAATAATTAAGTCTCTTGTGAGGGAACAGTTTTAGTTAAGAAAGATAATGGTCTAAGTCTTAGTTTCTTAAACGCCCTAAGATTTTCAATTGGTAATGATAATACGTCTCCTTCTCTGATACCCCTATATATCAAACCATCGACACCTACAAACGCTTTGATATCATTATATGCTATGGCAATTGAGTACTCTAGGTCTGTTTTGGGGATGTATTCTGATGGGATATCACTTCTTAGAGCATTTAAGTCCTCAGTAATTATTTG
>JAHKLF010000270.1 GCA_029856615.1 Candidatus Njordarchaeota archaeon | reverse complement strand
TATTCTTGGATCGACTCCTCCTAACACATGGAATCTAAGAAAACCTTTTTTATCGATATGTGTTATTAGAAATCCTATCTCATCCATATGAGCATCTAACATTATTACTGGTAAGTCTTCATTGCCTTTTTTAATCGCTATTACATTTCCCAAAGCATCTATTCTGGTTTCATCAACATATTTATCGAGCTCTCTTATTACAATTTCTCTTATATCATCTTCGAAACCAGGTGGGCCAAATGCATTTGATAGTTCTTCTAATAGTGAAATAAAACCGTATTTCTTAACCATTTTTTTCACCTAGCTATTCATCGTGAAAAAGTATCAAAAATTGTATTCTAAATTATAGTGCAATAGGAGCTTGAATGTATTGCTCAAAGCTACAAAATAGGAGATGCATATTAGATTCCATAAGAATGAATAATCCAGAAGAAATAGCAAGAAGACGATTTACAAGGATTGCATCAATTAACCCATTCGAAAAAATGCTAAATTTAAATAATAATATCATCTTGTTTTAGAAGTGAAGTACAGTGCCTCTGCGAGGATTAGACTGCTCTAGCAGTCTAACGCCTGTGGAGGTGCTGTACTTACAAAATTACTGAGGTACACCTAATGCGTACTTGGAAGGTACTTTTTGAGGGAGCCGAGCCCGGAGCTGCAGATGATTTTGAACTAGAATTTGTAGATATCCGAGATATTTTAGGTAAAGTGATCGGTCTAAAACACGAGGCGATCGATGCAATTATAAGCAGGATTAAAGCGCATGATAATTATCATGCAATTGGAAATATTAAAAATGTAACAGATCCCGAAGGAGAGGATCTCTCAAAAGAGGCGTTTTTTGCATTACTCGGTATCGACAAGAATGAGCTAAGATTCGGATTTCTCATATTATCCACAGACGAGGGGACTCTAATCGTGGGATTATGGCCTGGTGCTTATGCCGAAGCGGTTAAGGATGATGAGAGGTTATTGGGTGGCGTAATTTTCGCCATGATAGAGAGACCCGATAATTGGAGGAGAGTAGATCTTATTTTACCAATCAAAGAATGATGATTATTTGTGTTATTATCGTATTTCTTAATTTCTATTTTCTATTTTTTAAGACTTAGTAAACTCGCATAAAATATGCTTTTATAATGGATCAAAAAGAAGTATAAGCAACTAGTATTCTTTAGACGAGTGCCTTTATGTTATGTTTTTATGATACTATTGCATTAAATTATAAGATCAGATTTGGGCGATTCTTCATCCATTTAGTCCGCAACACGACCCGTCATCATGATATTCAATCTATTTACCTTTCTTCTAAAGTTCTGACTTGCTGGATTTCAGTTTTTCTATAATCACAGTGAAACAGTTTTATATAACTGTTTCGGAAGATTATAAGTAGGAATCATCATGATGACTAGTTCCAGCACTGAGATATTCAATGAAGAGAAGGTCCGGCTCTGATTGTATTATAATTTCTTAATAAAAATAAATCGAAATTCTTTTTCATCGATTAAACGCCAATCAGTAGTATAGGCTTTTTTGGGTATCAATTTATGACGCAATAAAGATTCGACGACATGTGGGTAGAGTACAATATATTCTATCTCTAAAGAGTCGGCTACTTCATCGGAAATTTTAGCTATTTCTTTTTGAAGGATTTTTATATTAGTTGGAGTAGTAAAACTAGCTACAACTGCTGGATGAAAAGATACTTGAGCATCTAATAGATTTTTTAGAGCCCTAAGCTGGTACTCAAAGAAGTGACCAGAAGCCATAGTTAATTGCTCAAATTCACTAGGATTTGTCCCCTTTAATGAAACCCGAACATGTACGTTATGAAACCTGGACAGTTCCTCTGCGTAATCTTTATTTGCTCCGATCAGAATTCCGTTTGTCTCTAGGATAAAGATAAAGTGGTGGTGCTCAAAATTCTTGATAATCTCGATTAAATGATCAAAACATATAGTAGGTTCTCCTCCACTTATTCTAACATATCGATATCCCCTTTTATGGGCAATATTATATAATATATTGGCAACCTCTTTGGGACTCTTAAATTCTCCAGGGCATTTACCTCGCTTTAACATTGCGAATAAGGGACCACAAAATTTGCATCTAAGATTGCATCCAACACAATCAGCTGTAGCTATCCCCCCATACCATTTTCCGCCTCTAAATCTCCAATACTTGCGCATAATTACGTCATTTTCGCACTTACATACTATTTCTTCGGTTTTTACCGCTAGTTTTATAGGATCAATCATCTTAATCTCCTCAACATATTTTCATCTACTCCCGGAATATAATCAATTATTTGGACTTCGATAGCTATAAACGCTCTTCTCCTTAACTGACTCTTATCAAGAAAGTAGTATATTCGCTCAAACTCCGCTATGAATTCCTCTGGAGAATTTATGATTGGTAAAATTCTTTTCAATTCTTCATTTTTCAGTAATTCGTCCAGTGAATTGTAAACTCTAATATCCTTTACTAATGCTCTTACAATATTCGCTCTACTGTCAAAGAATAATATTATGTCCCCTCGCTTTATTCTTTTAAATGATCTAGTAAGTAGATGAACTTCCACAGTTTTCTCTCTCCTTGCCATCATCATTAAGTACCTGTTCTTAACTGGAATGCAATGAATCATCACTGAACCGCCTTTGAGTATTGAATTCATGCTAGTCTGGCGGTGGTAAATTATTAAGTTAAAATTTTTCTGATGATAAACTCAGATAATAACTATTAGTGCCTTAAAGGCTCGTATTAAATCGCATAAATATGGTGAAAGTGTGATGGGTGACAGAAAGAAAAGGAG
>JAHKLF010000027.1 GCA_029856615.1 Candidatus Njordarchaeota archaeon | reverse complement strand
GCATATGGAGCGGTAAGAAATGCTATGGCGGCTATTCTGCGACCGGGTGATATAGTTGTATTTGATCGAGTTACGTTCAGATATTTCGTGTATATGTTAATAGTTATGGGTAGATTATTGCCTCATGTTAGACCCTTTATTATTCCCGCAAATGAGGATACAGGATTTGTGCCTCCAGCCGATGAAGTTATAGAGTGTTTGCAAGAGCTTAAGACTGCACACCCGGATAAAAATATTGTTTACTATACACAATTTGGTTTTAATCCAATGGGGTGTTTTAGATCAGAGAGAGATCTCAGAGAGATCGTTAGATTCGTGGAGAATGAACCGAACATTTTCCTAATTAATGACATAGTTTATCATCTCATAAGATGGGAAAGAAGGGGAATACCCCTTGCGAGTATTCTTGCTGATGAAGGACTAGGCATCGTAGATGCGGACACCCTCTCTAAACCCTACGGAGTAATGGGTTTGCGTGTGGGTGCATTAATCACACGAGATAAAGAATTATTCAGACGAGCCGCTTTAGCACAACAATACATTGTTGTAAGTCCTAACAGATTTGCAACGGAAGTATGGCGGGTCGTAGCGAATCCTGAGAATCTACCAGAGATAATCAAGAATTTCTTGCAAAAGCGTTTGAGGATATGGGTATCCCCGTATGTAAAAGGAGAGAGGGGACAATATATGTCTTCGCAAGAGTTTGGGAGAAATCTTCAGTGTTTTAGAGAAAGCTCTTAGAAATTGGAAAGATTGCGGTTATGCCTGGAATAGCATTTACTGACGAGAAGGATGTCGTAGGAGAGCAGTACGTTAGAATCACGATATCCGTCAATCGAGAATTACTTGAGAGAAGCGTAGAGCGATTTCAACGATTCATTAATGTTGCATCAAATTATTACTGATTGAAAGAAACATGTGCGCAGGTATTTTTAATCCTTATAGCCAGGAGTGCTCAATTATTTGACTTATGCTTACTTCTCATATGAATATAGTATAGAAATACTAGCGATTAGCGAGCAGTTTAGAATGGATGTGCTTAATGGGTTCCATACTTATGGATATGTAAGTATTTCGGTGGAATTTCCTCTGCCAAGTATACCTTTTCACTCGCCTTATAAATTACTCCACCATCTTTTAAAAAAGATTCGACATCAATACGTAGAATTACGGGTTTTCCACGACGACGGCTTGCAACTAGTAAGGCGTCTTCAGGAGTAGGGGACAAATGTACATATTTTCTCGCCATAGGTTTTAGTCCTTCTCTTAAGATCCAAGGCAAGACACCAGCTCGCGTACCGTGGAAGAGCTCTTTTATTTCTCCTGGACGAACTTTTTCGTATTTTATTTTAACGGGTAATGACTTACTATGCCCGTATCTAGCACGTATGAATAGTCGACCTTTTTCTTCTTTTAATTCAAATCTTTTCTTTTTATCTATGCGTACAAGATATTTTACATCATCTAAAGTGACCCATTTAAACGTTTTCCGTTTTCTGAGCTTATTAAGTAGTTCGGAAACGTCTACGAATCCATCTTTTCGCATTCTGAGATCGAGTAAATCAGGTCTATGCCTAAGTAATAAAGAAAGAAACTTACTCAGCATTACTAGCTTTCTTTCATAACCCAATTCAAGCACCTTAGCCTGTTCTATGCTCCTTTGAGGATGTTATGAGAACCATAGTTTTATTTTATTTTAATCTCGAAAAATAATTTGTAGCGGAGGCATTTAAGAAATGTGAGTAGACATGAGTGTGATGACGGGTGTTTGTACATTTTCAAGGAAAATTTTTAAGCTAGTAAAAGCCGCGGAGATACAACGAATTTTTTATAATATTCCTAGGAAAACTACCGTAGAGAATTGGAAAAGAGATGCTCCAGATGATTTTATTTTTTCAATTAAAGTTTTTCAAGGATTAACTCACTCAAAAACGAGCCCTACATGGAGGCGTTTTAGAGGAAAAATATCTGATGATGATATGAACAAATTAGGTAACTTGAATGTCAACGAGCTCACAGAGTATTTTATGGATACAATGATAGAATTTGCGAAAATATTAGATGCAAGATTTTTAATCGTACAAACGCCTGCAAGCTTTGATTTCAGCCAGAATAATGTAGAAAGAGCTAAGAAATTCTTTGGGGTCTTCGAGGAGAAACTCTTAAAAAGCGGATTAAAGACCATAATCGGCTGGGAACCGCGAGGTAAATGGTTAGATAACGTTAGTGTAATCAAAGATATTTTGAACGAAACCGAAAGAGTGATTCATGTAGTAGATCCCTTCTTTTTCTCTCCTGCAATTGTACGAGAAGATGTTTACTTTAGACTCCACGGAAAGCCATATCTGAATTATAAATACCAATATACGCCCGAGGACTTTGATTTTCTTGTTAAGAAAGTGCGAGATATGATGAAATTTGGAGGCGAGAGATTTTATATAATGTTTAATAATGTGAAAATGCTGGACGATGCTAGGAGATTTGAGGATTATATTACGAGTAAGATATAAACATAAGAGAGGCTGATAATGTGCAGGGTATTTTAGCAACATATCAAATAATTCCCAAAGATTATGGATTTGAAGCGCGATTTGAACTATTAAATCTACTACATGATATCTCAAAGAATTTTCCAGAATTAGAAAGAGCAAAAGTTGTAATGCGCCCCGGAGGCTTTAAGGGAATTCTTCTTGCTGATTTAAGAGATGCTCTCGCAGAAGTTGAACCAGAAAGATTAGAACTAATAAGGGAAGAAGTATGGAAAGAATTTCGCCGCAGAAAGAGTGAGAATGCTATCCGATATATTCAAAGGTTTATAGTATTAGACGCAATAGTAGAGACCGATATTGATAAAATTGCCGAAGCTGTGCGAAAATTAAAGGATAAAGTGAAGGGCAAATGGCGAATTACGTTAAAAACACGCAAATATCCAATTGATAGAAATTTGCTAATTAAGAAAGCTGCGGAACCTATAACTTTGCCCGTTGATCTAGAAAATCCAGAGTATATCGTATTGATTGAGATTTTGGGAAATATGACGGCAATCGCGATTTTAAAACAAGAGGAGAACCTATAATAAATCATGTAAAAACAGCAATTATTTCGCCATCTTTCCATAAGTATCGTTTTCGTGCAATACTCTTAAAGCTTTCAATGACAGCTGGGTTATCATCGTGGACTTCTTCCACAGTTAATCCGCGGAATAGTATAATATTACGAACAACGCTTTTCTTAAATTCCTCGGCTTTCCTTCGATCACCGCTAGGTCTCCAAATAATATCATCGATGGAAATATCTGAAGAAAACTGTTGCAATGCTTTCCTTATTTTTCTCATGTGAATTAATACAACCTCTTTAGGGGAGCCAGATACGATAAATATTCTGAATCCTTTTTTGCTTCTTTTCAGGAGTTCAGATATCCCTGTCATAAAAACTTTATCCATTTTTTCAGCTAATTTAGCGTCAAAATAGATCCTCCAAAAGAGGGTTTTCTCGGTGTGCGAAAGGTCTTCTGGAGACGTAATGTTATTGTTTATCTTAGAGAGAGCGTATTTGATACGTTCTCTATTATCTATTAAAACACCTTCTAAATCAAAGATAACAGCCATTTTTTACCCATAAATCAGTCTAATTACAGTTTTCTTGATTTCCCTAATTGAGTTGAATATGAAGACTAAGGCCATTAATAGTAAAAGATAAACTAGCCCTAAGTACATTGTTTCACCCGTGGAAATCAAAAAGCAGATCATTGATATTATGACTAAAAGAGTAATGCTTAAAACGATATAAATAGACGCGCGAGGTAGGCCTTTTCCACGTATGCCCGTGAATTTTAATGCCCTTAGTCCTTCGATTAAACTGCCTAGTGAGAGAATTATTGATAAGATTGCTAAAGGAATCAATAGGGAATTTAGAATATTTAGAAGGATTTCCCACTCCAACAACTTTCACCTTCATTTTATTCGATTGAAAGAACATCTAAGTCATCTAGAGCTGTCCTTAATAAATATTCCTTAATCCTTTTAATTGAATTTAAGTAGACTAACGATAAATATTCGTTTGCTTTTTCGATGTTACCTTCATGGGGAAAAACTAAGATTGGTCTTATGAATCTATTCTTGATTAATCTTATTTCACCAGGGTAAAAACTATTTTTAATTTCTTTAGCGAGTTTCAGTATAAGTCTCATTGTTAAGTTAGGACCAATTGATTTCTCTAATCTGCTTATCAACCTTAAATATAAAGCTCTCAATAAATTAACGCCAGATGAGCTCTTTATATACAATGGTGAAAAGTTTATTTTCTTGCACCACTTATGAGACGCAACAAGCTCAGAAAGTTTTCTCTCAAAATCAATTACTAAGGCCTCTGGAACCAAACCTAAGCTTTTCTGCTCATCATTTAGATTAGTCCATACAACAAGTTCAAATAAGTCAGCAACATCTGACGTAAAGCGGAATAAATCACCCAATTCCTCTATTCGCTCTAAGGGAATAGGCTCTGTAAAGATTGATGAAAAGAAATGTTCTTTGAACAAGAATAAAACAAAGTATCCTCCAAAGTGATGAAAAGTCATCTCTATGCGCATTCCTCTAGCCAACTCGGATAGTATCTCCTCGCTGAGGTTCTTTATAGCAGTGAGCATATCCGCTAGCAGAGTAGGCTCTTGTTTAAGCCCTCCGACAATCAAAATTATTGAACCATCTGATGTTTTTTGAAATACTATAGCATGAATTCGAAACGGCATTTCTTCCCCTCATTTCTCCCTAAAAAACTTAAGATATCTCCGAGCAAAAATCTAATATTAAGATAATGGATATGCTAGAGAGTTGAGATTAATGAGCGATGAGTTCTTAAAAGAGAGGCTTCAATGGATAGAAACAAGACTTTCTGAGATAGAATTTCGTCTTAGAAGAATTGAAGAAATGATAGGTATTCAGAGAGGGAAGATGAATTCAATAAGTAAGCGGGTACCAGACTTTTCAATGCAGATCATTATCTTTCTTACGCTGTTTTTACCCCTAATACTGTTCGTTATTTTTATTCTTCTCATTTTTCTTTTAACTCGATCGATTCTCGTTTTGTAATGCTTAGCATTCAAATTTTCTGTCAGCTTTGTCTACTACAATGTTTATAGCTATTTCCGCAACAACCCGTATAGTTTCTAGTATGCTTAATAATTTCCAAGATACCTCTCTTACCCAACAAGCTAACTCCATACTACGGATTTTTCTAACAACGAACGAATCTACTTTCTCGCTAAGGAACCTTATACTTTCTATTCTATTAAGTAACTCATTAATGAGAGCGACATTTCCATAGATTAGTGTTTTTGTAATCGTATCCATTGCTGTAGAAATATCCAGTAATAGAGACTTGAGATCAGAGTATTCATTGATTTGGCTAAAGACAGAAGTTTGAAGTTTCAATCCTTTTTCAGCTAAATCAGCTAATGTATCTGCCAAAAGCTCAAACATTTTTATAGCCATTCTAAGGCTCAAAAGCTCGGAGGGAGATCTAATACCTATCGAACTAGCTATTGTTTCATCTTTATGGGCTAAGAATATCTGTCGGAGTGCTGAGAAATATATTCGATCGATTTCCTCTTCTATGTGGATTATCTCCTCAAGGTAACTTTGGGATTTCTCCTTAATAGCCGTTATTAAATATTCTAGCATTGTGCGAATTAAATTTGTTAGTCTCCTTAATAAGCCGGTTAAGGGATATTTTGTTGGGTCTAAAAATGTTCTGAGTACTATATGAGTTGGGCTTTCTTTCACGATTTCGATGCCTCTGATTTTATTTATGACGTTCCTCGTCTCATTTAATTGATCTTCTGTTAATCCTAATCTATTTTCGATGATTATGGGGTCGCGTCCTACAACATATGAAGCTATCAGTAATCTCTCTAATAATTTTTCTTGGTTACATTTTTCAACATTAATTACAATGGGATTCGTTTTTGTCTGGCTGATAAGTTTTGGTGGAAGGACTTTTAAGCAACCATTTTTTTCTATAAGTATTGCTATCTCATCACCAGCCCTTAAGTTAAAGTCTCTCAGCCAATCTTTAGGTAAGGAGATCACTAAACTGGATTTTCCTAATCTTACGAGTTTTCTTCTTAGCATTTTTGGCGCCTTTCTAATTATATATACATGTATTAGTAAAGCATTAATTGTATGAAGATAGAATATGTTTTTTTATGAAGATAAGTGAATTTTTTGATATAATTGATATTCATATATACGCATATTAGGAGCGAATGATAGCGATATTATTAGACTTCCCTATATATGCAGCCTCTTGCCATCCTTCCTGGCTCTTCCATGGATCTATTTATCACGACTTCGCATACAACTCCAAGACTTTTAGCCATATCTACTAATCTTGTAAATACTTTCATTATTATTCCTCCTGTCTTCACATCCGAGAGTCCTAAGAGAATTTTTTCAGCATTTTCATGGATTTGTTTTTCTAACTGAGCAACTCTTTCTAGAATCTCATTTGCCAGAAATATATCCAGACCGTTAAATGCCCGCAAGGTATCTCCTATGATGTCCTCTATTTGATCTACAAGATTCGAAATCGCTTTTCTAAAGGCTTCGCACTTTTCTAGCTGCTCCCATTGAGCTCTTAGTAGATCTTTAGCTATCTCTTCTAAGTAATCCCCAGCTAATTCTAAAACTTTAAGTATTGTTCTATTACCTACAATATGCAATGCAGATTCTATTCCTACAAATTTTGCTAGAGCTCTATTCCTTTGAACCATCAATAATTGACGCACACCGAACCAGTATATCCTGTCCAGTTCATCTTCTAAGAAAGGTATTTCTTTAAGATATTCCATTTTTCCTTCGTCGAACGCTTTTTTAACATAGTCAACCATTGATAGAATCAATGCAAGTAAGCGGCCGACGAGATTCTCCATAGAGAATTTTGTTGCATCCGTCATGCATTGGAGGACTATTAAATCCGGCCGTTGTTCAATTATCTCAAAGCCTCTTAGCTTAGATATTACCTCTCTTACACTCTTTAAAGTATGGGGCGGAATAACACTTTTCTTGGATATGATGGTGACTGTGTCATTTCCTATGAGGTAATTAGCTACAAGAAGCCTTTGAACTAACTTCTCGTCTCCGCATTTATCTAAATTAACCACAACGCGTGCTCTGAGTGTTTCATCGCTCAAAGACATATTAGCTGGAATGATTTTGAGACTACCATCCTCCTCCTGCTTTACTAGAACTTTATCACCGCTTCTAAGACCTACCTCTCTTAACCAATCTTTAGGTAAAACTACAACAAGAGAGGACTTTCCCAACTTAAGTAGAGTCCTAACAGCCATGAGAGCCCCTCCACAACTTCTAAGATAAATAACGTATAAATACATATATAAAAATTCCGAGTCCGTAAATATATATCCATACATTACTAGAAGTTTAATATACAATATTTAGAGAACAATATATTGAGTCTAAAATATTTAAGTAAAAATACAAACGATGTAATATAATTACAAAAGGATTTAATTCCTAATGCAAAAGTCTGATGCATGTATGCTTTTTATTATCCATTATGTACTATTCGACGTGGTATTGCCGTCTACTATAAATTTGTACCGTAACGTAGTATCGTGATAATTACTTTTAGCTTTCCTCACTAATGGAATTTCCTTTCCACATCGCACACATTTTTTCCCCTCTAAATTCATTACTTTAATGAACTCTCCAATTCTCATGATCAGGAGTTCTCCATCTTCCGAACAATAGGTATTTCTCTCTACGCCTTCAAAAACATCATCAATGTAAACGTATCTGAAACCCCTTTCTTTAGCTTCTTTCCATGCTCTTTTTAACTCTCTTGTTCGTGTGGGAGTACGATGACTGAGAAAGTATTTTGGATAAAAGCGCCGGAAATGTATTGGGATATTGTACCCAAAATGGCAAGAAATCCATTCTAAAAAGGAAGAGATTTCATTTGGATCATCATTAATGCTCGGGACCAGCGTATATGATATTTCGAGTAACTTATGATGCCTATATGCCTCTTCGGAAAATATTTTTGCATACCTATAACCTGTTGGCAATATCGTTAATTTACTATATGATCTTTCGGAGAAACCAAAAAAGCGAACTAAGAATGCATCAGCAAGTTCAATGATGCTCCTTATTTTCCGAGTGTTAAAAACACCGTGTGTTATGATACCAACACCTATATTTTCTTTTATTGCTAGGCGTATCACCTGCATTAAGAATTCGTAATTCAAAATGGAGTTGCATGAGAAGATAATGTTCGTAGCATTAACTTTGTGAGCCAAATTTATTATGTCTTGAGGAAGTAGCTTTTTAGCGTATTTTAGTGTCCTCTTCAAATTCCCGAATACTAAGGAATATTCACGGCATAAAAAGCATTTAAGGTTGCATCCCGATGTAACAATGTAGAGTGTTTCATGACCGGGGTAAAAGTGAAAGAAGCCAAGTTTCTCTGGACAACTGAGTCCATATTCAACCAATCCATAGTTTAAGAAAGTTAAACCAGTTTTTTCTTCAAGTTTAATGACATTGCATAAGCCATAAGGGGTCTCTTTTGCCCCCTTACAATTAAATGGACAAATATCACAAGACATTATCTAATCACTCCGCTTGGATGGCCTTCCTAGCTAATTCTTCTAAAGTTATCTTACATTTCTTGGCAAATTGTTTCATGACCTTAACAACACCGCTACCGTATTGAATAGCTTTTTTCTCTTTTGTAACAATACTCGTAGGCAAACCTATTTTTTTGGCGACTTTTCGTAATATCCACTTTCTGACATTATTTCTAATCTTGTACTCAACTGGAATACTGAGCGCTATTTTTATTATTTCCATATCTAAGTAAGGAAATCGTCCTTCCACGCTATTCCTTAGCAAGCAATGGTCATCGCGTTCAGCATTTTTTATATGAATATTTCTGAGGTCGTTTAGCATCTCAATCTCAATCTCCTCTTTTTTGAAATTCAGATATCTTGCATATCCTCCAAATAATTCATCTGCACCTTGACCTAAAAGAACAACTCTAAAACCGTCTTTAGCGATTTCTCTAGCAGCGATATAAATAGGTATTCCAATCAAGATTTTTAATGGATCGGGCTCATCAATAATTCGAGCTATTAAACTGAAAAGCTCAGGTACTTCGTTTTCCTTTATTTCATAAATTGAGATCTCTAATCCTAATTCTCTTGAAGCCGCAATCGCGCTTTTAATATCCCGAGAGCCTCGTAACCCCACAGTATATAATCGAATATCCCCCCCGAGATCAGAAGCTATCTTCGATATCAATGAGCTATCAATTCCTCCCGAAAATAGAATTGCTGTTGGTTTATAAAGTCGCTTTTCAACGGCTTTTATTAATGCATTTTCTAGTACTTGGATCATTTTATCTACATTCTTCATTGAGAGAATTGGTATGTCATCCAAGCTATAAAATTTCTCCAAACTAATTGAATCCCTTTCAATGATGAGTCTATGGCCTGGGGGTAATCGACTTGGCGGAGTACAAAATGGAAGAAATGCCTTTCTTTCTGATGCAAACATAAAGATATTTCTTGCTTTGCAGTAAAAGAGCGGCTTTGCGCCAATAAAATCCCTATAAATTTCTAAGCATTCATTGTTAATATCATAAATCGCGAATGCAAAAACTCCGTCAATTAAATGTAATTGTAAATCCTCATAAGCATGAAGGATAGCTTCTGAGTTGATATTAGTACGAAATGTATGTCTCGAGGATAATTTGTTTCGCAATTGCATAAAGTTATAGATCTCACCGTCATGCACAAGCCAAAGGTCATTCTTTTCATTTGGAATGGGTTGGGGACCTTTTCCAATGATATTAAGCATATTATATCCGATTCCAATTTCGCCTCTTGGAAACGTAATTTCATCAATGGATCCATATACAACTTTATCCCTTATAATTGCTCCGCAACCATGGGGACCACGGTGTCGAAGAATATAAAGCATCTTCTTTAGATAAGTTGAAATATCACTACCTTGGAAGCTATAAGCCCCGGCGATGCCGCACATTATAATCACTTAATAGATCGCAGTTTAAGGTAATTTAGAATATCGTCTTCGAGTACCTTAAACCAGTCTATTTCCAAGGATATAACTTTGTATGACGGATTTGCATTAATTTTCTCAAATATCATTTCATCCCTGATCTTAAGTTCCATAAAGATGTTATTATTGAGCGTGAGTTCAACAACGCGCAAAAGCTTTGGCAGTAATTCATCAATTTTCGCTTTTTCATCGCCAGAGATTGTAACTAAAAAAACGCTGCTTTCATGTCTCAACATGAGCTCTAATTCGCCATTATCAATTAGCATAAGCTCGTATTGTTTATCCACGTGCAGATTCTTAATAAAATTAAGAAGTTTCTTTACCATACTTTCATCTTTAACATCTAAATAAACAGACCTAATGACACGATGAAGTTCCTTAGAATAAGTGGATAAAAATTCTTCTAAAATGACAAATCGACGCGTTGTGTTTAATCCTCTGGCATCAATAGTGATTTGGGGTTCTGAAGAGATCATGAGAACAAAGTTCTCCCCACTAGAAAGTGCTCTTATAACATGTATTTCAGTAAAATGATTTAATATGGACGACAACGTACCACAGGTTTGTTGGTCGAAGAATAACTCTGAGACATGCATTAACTTGGTGGGCGGAAGTTCCTTAAGTTGATTGTAAAGGGTTTCTATACTCCTTTCACCATATAGCTTAATAGTAATATCGGTTTTTCTCAATGCATTGGATAAGTAGTTTATCATATCGGGTAATAAGGGTGATGTAAGCATGTTAAATCTGAGCGCTAATGTAATTCTTTTTTGCCCTAAGTATAAGAATAAATCTGGTTTTGAAGGTTCCTTTTCCAG
>JAHKLF010000269.1 GCA_029856615.1 Candidatus Njordarchaeota archaeon | reverse complement strand
TGAGAGATAGCTTATCAATTTCATCCAAAGGCTCAGGGAATGATAACTCAGAAATCAGTCTTATCATGTTATTATTTAACCATGGTTTTAATTTCTCAATGATTGCTTGTTTGGATATTCTTTAAAAAAGAACTCTATACGCAATCACACGCATCAAATTCTGTTGCTTATGAGATAAGTTTATTTCTCGTCTCAGTTTTTCAACTGTGAAATCTATATTATGCGATCTAGCGTTCCTAAGTAAGTAACAACATTATATAGTAAATTTTGTATTTTTTCTGCGACGGTCTCTCTCCTTTATTCGATAGGCATATTTCTTGAGGCTGATATTTTGAATGTTATCCATAAAGCCTCCGAGATAATAGCCTAGTAAGTATTTCTATTGGTCTTTTTGTCATCGATTTCTCCCTTTTCTTCTTTCTTCCTTTTCTGACGCCACTCGTTGAGTATATCCATAACCTCCTCATATAGAGCTTCATCCTCGGGTAATTCGCGTAATCTTTTATTCTTTAAAGCTTTTCGTAATTCTTCATCAGTTATTATGCGAATACGTTCGGTTTCCGTTAGATAAAGTGGAGGATCAAAGTCCTCTGGATATAGAATATCTATGCCATTTTCATCAAACACTTTCTTGGCTAGCATTGATAGCTCTCCGTCCTCTATAACAATTGCTCTTATTCCTCGTTTGACGAGTTCGAAAGCTGTAGTATGTCCACCGCCATGTGGGCGCCTTATATAGATAATATCTCCGCGAGTAATTCCCAGTGTACTATCAAGGGTTTCTATTTCATCCTTTGTGAATTCGTCTAAAGCTTTTATGGGGATCTCATTTTCACGCTTTTTGATGATTCTTAGAAGATCTTTTATTTGTATACTCATATTACTCAGTTTTTTTCTTAAAGAAGATGTCACATTTTTGTAGTAAGTCAATTGTTTTTCGAGATCCCTCATATAGGAATTCTTCAATTTATCAAGTTCTTCCCGAATCTGCTTTCTCCAGAATTTTTCTCTAAGGTCCAATAATTCTTCTAATCTTTCGATTTCCTTTTCCTTCTCCCTAATCATGTTCTCAAGGTCAATTATTCTTCTCTTTAATCTCTCGATCTCCTTCTGAGCTAGTGAAATCTTTTTTCTTAATTTATCTCTCTCTCTTAATAGCATTCGCATTTGATGCGTGGCAGGATGTATCTTTTCTTTTGGGACAGAGGGGGCCTCTATAAGAGTCTTTAACGCATTCTCTATGGCTTTTGATATGGCTTCTTTCACGCTTGCTCCATAAACGACTTTTTTCTTGATTTCATCAGCATCCAAGTTTAACGGGATATACGAGATAATGGAATCTATCTTTTGGAAAAGATTCTTGTATTTTTTATAAGCTAAAATTGCAGCTACTAAAGCGTCTCGTTCATGAGTATTTGATACTCTCACATTTAATTGGCGAATCATTTCATTCTTATCAGAGATGCTATAGACGTGTGATGGGGAAAAGCATATAGCGCCAATACGTTTGCATATTTTTTCTATAAACTGAGGAAGCTTTGGGACATCGGATGCTATAATTATTGGCTTACCGTATTCATAGATTAACTCCAATAGATTCGTAATTCCCATATTTTTTCTACTACTTATGTGTAGAATATTGCCTGATAAATCAAGAATAGCAACGCCGGTGGTTTCTCCTGGGTCAATTCCGCAAATGAGTAGTCTTTTTACTAATGGAGGTTTTTCTGTAGGTAGAAAGGAAATTTTCTCTTTCTCTATTGGACGTATTTCGACACGAAAGAGATCCCCATGGTAACGACCTATCATCTGTTTCACAATTTCGAAAGGTGCATAAACAATGAAACGAGCGCGTTTCACACCATAGTCTCCTTCACGGGTAAATAGGTCATACTGAATATTATTTGTACGCAAAATATCTTCTATCTCTCTCACAGCATGCTGTATGACCGAAGCTATTACGCGGGCATATTTTGCTTGGTGTTGACCTCCTTCGCCTAAGGAGCGCGCACGTGAGACTATAATTTCGGTGACGTCCTCGAACAACTTTATTTCAGCACCTACATCCATTAGAGCTAATCTAGCTGCTATTTCTGCAGCTTCATAGGGCGAAAGTTTTCCGCTTTTTGATAAGCCGTATGCGTAGGCAAGTTGTGATAATTTTATTTCCTTCCCTAGGGGTCCAGTAACTTGGATTAGCCGTATGTGGGTGTTTTTTATAAAGTTCTTGATTTCTTGAACAGAAGGGTAAATCTCAAAGATGTTATCTATAGCTATGATAGAAACGTTGTATTCTTTTATTATATCAAAAATCTCCGAGCGTGAAATTTCGCGTTGAAAGATCTTATTTCCGTTGCGGTCTATAATAACGGCGGCAAATCTGGGATTTTGTCTTTCTCCAGGCAATATATCTAGACCGAGGATACGGCCTCCATGTCTTTTTTTCTTCGGCAAATTACTATACACCTTAAAGCTTTTTAGTTTACTGGAGTTGTTGGATTTACATATATGAGATGATCTGTTTACAATTTTATATTTGCGTTACTTGATTATTTATCATGTTAAGTGAGAGTTAACGGATAAATGGGGTATCAAATGTTCGAGCGTTTAAGAGAAACATTTGCTAATTTTATCTCTGCAGTAACAGAGAAGGAACTAACAGAAAAAGAATTAGAGCGCACATTAAAGGTCTTTAGATTACAATTAATAAGTAATGATGTAGCTGCGCCTGTTGCTAAAGAGATTGCAGAAAGGATTAAAAGAAAACTGATTGGTAAACGTATTAAAAGATTCGCGAAGACAAAAGAAATAGTCAAG
>JAHKLF010000268.1 GCA_029856615.1 Candidatus Njordarchaeota archaeon | reverse complement strand
TTCACGTCCCTTAAAAACTCTTCCCAAAACTCCCAGTGCTGATAATCTGGATTAGATCTTTTTTCAACAAATGAATACCAATAGTCCCTAATCTTAAGCAATAATAGAATCTCATTAGCTTCCTTTAGATAGAAGTCCTTATTTTCTGAGTCAAGAGATGGCAATATCAGTCCTGTAAGGATTAAAGGTGATATTGTTCTTAAGACATCATATATGTAATAGCCTATATCAAGCGCGTCTATAAGAAGATCTTCATTCTCAATATTACTTCCAAATACCCCTCGTATAACCTCGATTTTATAATCCTTATGCGTCGGATTCCATATGAAAAATCCAGATGGATATAAGCCCTCCGAATGGAGTTGTGCTAGGGTATTTAATACCCTCTCTAATCGTTCCTTATTTAGATTCAACGTGCTAAATAGTTCTCTTTTAGCTAAGATCCATAAATAATAGATTTCTCTTGCTTGCTCTATCAGGGAACTCTCCGCTTTTTCACGACAAATTTTTCTTATGGCATTAAAAAGACTTCTTCGCCATATCATCCAAGGGACTTCTCTTTCGCTACCATATTCTTTGATGATATTATCCTTCCATGCAGTCTCATCTACTCTTTTCTTTAATGCGTCGAATAGATTCAAAGTCTTTGTATCCAGTTCCGCTAGGAGTTTCCTTATGTTGTAGAATTCGCTCAACACTAAAACCTCGAGAAGATTAAGGAAAATGCCGATTATTCTGTATTGTTTGTGGAAAATGGTGCGCCGGGCGGGATTCGAACCCGCGCCACCGGCTTGGCAGGCCGGCATCTTACCCCTCGACCACCGGCGCGCCTCTTAAGGGGATTTTTAATTCATTTTCATTTATCTGTTGGGGAATATTATCTTTAACTCGAAATAGTTTTAATCTTTATGCAAATTTAAAAAATCTTTGTTTAATGTTCGCATAGTATAGTGCTTATATATCCACGCTCATTTGTCCTCTTTCTCATTCTCATCACTTCTCATAATTGTTTTTAGCACGCCCTCAATCTTGCCAATCAAGATTTTTGATAGTTCTTTAACTATGATCGTCCCCAGGATTCCCGTCATTTCAACTATTAGAAGTGATAATGGAGTATTATCTCGCTTTATGTAATAGTCTATTCGCTTTGTTACATAAGCGTAGATTGTAAAAACAATAGGCGCGAGAATAGTAGCCATTACTGATAATAACCACCAAGTATTTATGTCTATACTAATTTTACTACCACCAACGGGAAGAAGAATATGCCCTATGAGAAGAAGAAATCCGATGAGCAGTACTATGATCCCGTTGATTCCTTCCTTTTCCTTTGCAATACTAATAGCTCTTCCCTGAGCTATGAAAAACGTTGTGAACAATGTTATCACTATCCACATAATAACATTTTGCCCAGTACCCCACCCATAGACGTATCCTATCATTAAGTACGCTGAAAAGAATACGTATAACGCTAAGGAGCTTCTTACAATTCTTCCACTATTACGGAAAACGCCATATATGGTTAAAGACATCACAATAGCTACGAGGAAAATTATTATTGCTTTCTCATAAAGGTTCCTTGTGATAAAGTATATTGATGCTAAAAAGAAAAGACCTAGAGCTATTTGAGGCAAAGGAGACAGAAAAATGCGTTTTTTATCACTGCCCCATAGAATGTATAACCCCGCCGTGGACGCAAAAAATTCCGCCAATTGTATTATGGTCGTAACTGCGTTAAAAATAAACCACGCTAAAATCACCAAAAGAAGAATGTATTGCGTTAGAAGAATATCGCTCAACGCGCCTCTATAGGGTGCTATTATGTTATAATAATCTAGGATGAAAACCCCTAGTATAAGTGCGCTAAAGAGAGAGGTATGCAGAGCACTTAATAATCTATTTTTCATGATGATGCCAATGATTATGAGAAACAACGCGGAAATAGGGATAAATATGGATTTAAACCCGTAAAAAGCCTCTAAAGCTAAGATAATTATCATGCTTATTGTTAAGATAATGGTCTCTCTTCTCAAAAATAGTCTTGTGCCCCCGAAAATCCGAGTTTTAAGAAAATACCATACTAATCTTTCAAAGTAAGATGCTGGCAAAAAATACGCCCCCATTTAATTACTGCTCATTATCGGCTTTATTTCATATTTCTTCTGCCCCTTGTCCAAATATAAGCCTTTTCAAAGCTTTTCTAGACCTTCAGAAGACCTCTAGCGACGCATCTAGCGACATATACGTCATAGCAAGAACCAATACATCAAT
Organism: Candidatus Njordarchaeota archaeon; assembly: GCA_029856615.1. GTDB lineage: Archaea > Asgardarchaeota > Njordarchaeia > Njordarchaeales > Njordarchaeaceae > Njordarchaeum. The sequence goes on along the minus strand of JAHKLF010000268.1, from coordinate 564 downwards.
CTCAGCCGCCTTATCACCTCTCGACTCAATACTATTAAAGAAAGACTTCATGGATGCAAAGGCGGACTCTACAAGAGCCCTAAAATGCTTCTGCGCCATTAGCCATTCATACCTCAGATTAGCCTCAAGCCTCGGTCCATCAGAAGGCTCCAACTTCCCTCCCCTAGCGGGAATAAACGTCGTGATGCCGTACGCCTCACACAAAATGGTTACCCAAGAAGCATCATATTTCTTGTCTCCTACTAGACCCCAGAAAATGCCAGCACTTATAAGCACGAAAAACAGATAGTTGGCGAAAGCTCTTATCTCGTCGTTACAGTTAGGTGCTGCCACGACATCAAATATTCCGTCCGCTTCTGGCGCATGAATCACCGTTACGAGCATGTATGGAGCCTTTTTACCAGTCCTCTTCAGATAGTGTATGGATGCCTTACCCAGCTTAAATCCCGTTCCATCTATGACCGCTAGAAGCTTGTGCATTCTGCCTCTACAGAGCCTGAGGAAACTGAGGCGGATTAAGAGTCTAACGTATAGTTCTAGACTCTTTTTCCATCTTGAGATTGA
>JAHKLF010000267.1 GCA_029856615.1 Candidatus Njordarchaeota archaeon | reverse complement strand
TTAAGAGATTTGAAAGAAGAAGATACTAAGAGTTTTAAAGTAAATAACCGCAAAGATTTTGCGTTTTTTATATTTCTCTTTTTCTTTTATTGTTTTTAGGCCAAATAAACCTTTGCTTCCCGGACTCTATATTATCCTCTTAACAACTTCTTTGTTGAGTAAATATTATTTCTTAGAGCTAAAAAGTATTGACTTAGTCTAAACCCTATTCTCCCTAGTGAGACATACAATTCCGTCACCATCAATGTGTTTTCTTTTCAGATTACTCAAGAGAATATCAAAGATCACTTGACAATTTGATCATTCTGAAAGACGTAAAGCCTAAGAATGCTCCAGAGTGAACAGTACTCCAGATATTTCCATACGAAAAATTTAAATTATTTACCTTGCATCTCTATATACTTGGTGATCCTAGGTATATTGTGACCGGAGGTATAAAATGAATGCCCAATCCGAAATTGAGTCTTGGAAAACCGAAATAAGAAGAGGATTGATAGAGATGTGCATCTTAGCATTACTTAGTAATAAAGAAATGTACGGATATGAGATATCAAAAACCCTTAGTTCAATAAGCGATGGCATATTATATGTAGAGGAGGGTACTCTTTATCCCTTGCTTCGTCGACTGGAAAATAAAAGATATATACGAGGGGAGTGGCAAATCAGGGAAGGGAAGGCGAGGAAATACTATAAGATTATGCCTCGAGGCTTGGAAGTATTAGCTTTAATGAAATCATTCTGGATGGATTTAGTTGATGCTGTGAATAAAATAATGTTTATGGGAGGTGGAAGAAGTGAGCCACGATGAAAGAGAAGCCCTAGAGTTGATGGATGAATATCTAGAAGAGGTACGTCGCTATCTGCCAGAAGACATTGCAGATGATGTGATAGAGGAGTTAAGGACACACATAATCGATAAAGCATCAGAAATTGGCGGATTAACAGTGAGAAATGTTTACAAGATAATCAGAGAGTTGGGAGAGCCTCGTCAGTTGGCCAGTAAATATGTAGTTGGTGGTGGCAAGAAAGTACTAAAATTCGAGCTTGGGATAAGCGAGGACATATATCCTTACTTCATTCAGCTAGTATTTTGGATTACTCTTGCTTTAGTTATTGGTTATAGTATTAGGATCATATATAGTATCGCATATTCGACGAGCCCAATGCCAATTTTATCAGTAGCTTTTATTTTCGCTGAAATGCTCTTAGCAATAATACTCACAATCATCTTTTTGTACATTATAATGTCGTTCTTTTCCAGTAATCCAGATCTAAAAGAAATGCTTCGTAAACTCCTTGAGGATATTTTCGGTAAAACATGCAAGCCTTGTAGAGAAAAAACAAGAACGAAGATTGAAAGAAGGATTCGAGACTTTGAGTCAAGGATAAGAGAGATAAAGATTCGAATTTCAACGCCCATCTCCGCGATACCTAGTTTAATAGCTGGTATTTGCCAGATCATAATCGCTTATCTAATATACCTATACGGCTTTGCAATGCCATTCAATTGGTTAATGCAGCTTCTATTATTCTCCCTAATAATAAACCTTACAGCATGTGCTTTCATCAATATTGGTGATTACTTTTATGCAAGTTATTCAGGAAAAAAGAGCTACTTAGCGGGAGTTCTTAAGTCTTTAGCATCATTTGTATTCGTCCCTTGGCTCATATTGTCGAACATATTCACAAATGACCTCCAATTACTAATTATTGATGTAGAATTGTTTAAGAATGAAGACTATGAGAACTTGTTTAATTACATTAGAATAATACCCATACCACCGGAGTATATCCCTCTAGCAAAATTAATCACATTGTTACTCTTGATAGTAATCATAGTTCACAGTATAGTTGTCCTATTAAGATATAGTCGGACGATGCCTAGAATACGTGCGGAAGAAAGGCTGATAAATCCTCAAATCCCTGACAACTTGCATACACTTAATTTCTATGAATAATACATATACTTTACAACTACCCATAATATATTTTATCAAATATTCATATTTATTATAGCAAACGAAATTAGTTTATTACTTTAGAAGACTTATTAATCATTATGCACGAGGCGCTGCCAGTATGGTCGTTATTAAACCTGAGTTACCCGATTTAGTTAAGAGACTCTTAGAGAGGGATCCACTGCTTAAAGAGATCTTAGAGAACACAATTAGAAGAAAAGCGCTAGATATTTTATTGGAAATACTAGCTTTAGATGAATTACTTCGCGATAGCCAATTAACGGAGGAAGATATAATAGAGTTGGATAGAATCCTTAAGAGTAAAGCATGGGAGAAGTTGAAGGATCATGCGGTTAGTAATGGATACTAATAAGATTTTAGCCACACTACTTTAAGAAGATGTTATAAGGAGCGTATTGTTCAATATTTGTGCAAAAGGAATATTCGTTATCGCTCCTAAAGAGCTAATAGATGAGATATTAAAACATCTTAATGATATAGCTCGTAGAGTGGGAAAGTCCGATGAGGAAATTATGATGATTCTCAAAGAACATATACTACCAAAAATCAAAGTTTGCGATATCTCAGAATATAAGGAAAATCTCAAAATAGCGATAGAAATATGCAAAGATTTTGACATCACAGACGCGCCATTTTTGGCATTAGCGATAAAATATGACTGTCCAATTTGGAGCAACGATAGGGATTTAAAAGGAAAAGCAGAATGTAGTAAAAGTAATGACAACGAGGGAATTAATAAAATATTTAGAGAGGCTTTATTTCATATTTCTTCTGCCCCTTGTCCAAATATAAGCCTTTCCAAAGCTTTCTTAGACCTTCAGAAGGCCTCTAGCGACGCATCTAGCGACATTATACGTCATAG
>JAHKLF010000266.1 GCA_029856615.1 Candidatus Njordarchaeota archaeon | reverse complement strand
ATTATTTTTAAATCTCCTTTGAGCTTAATAGTTATTCTAATTCCTCTAGGTGTCTCTATTGCTCTCAATCCTAGCTTTAACTATTGTTGCGGGATTCCTGAAAGAATTTGCGGTATCAAAGATAAAGAGTTATGCCGCCGGAAAACTAGAAGCAATAATAAATAGGATCTCCGAGAAATTAATCGGGAGAAAGATATTTGAGAGAGAAGATCCAGCTGAGATAATAGAGGAATTAAAGGAAGAGACGATATCTGTGCTGAACGAATTTGGAATTGCGATTAAGGAAATGGAGACGGAGATAGTTAGTATACTAAATAATATTATTAAGGAAATATATAATATACGCAGCGACATAAGAGAGCTCTCACAATATATTTCTTCCGCTTTCTACGAACTATCAAAGATTCTAGATAAGAATATAATTGAGCGCTTTGATAGACTGGAAGCGGATCTTAAGAGTACGCTCAGTGAGCTGAGCACTGAGGAGTTAGAAAAATTGTCACGAGAGTTGGATGCACGATTCTCAGATCTCAAAAAATATTTTGATGCAAAATTTGGAGAAATCATCGAGAGTCAGAGGCGAATTGAGCAGAGGCAGGAAGAGATTCTTAGTAAACTGAATATGATCCTTGAGAAGTTAAATATACCTCTGGATATTCATGCCGAGACACAAAAAGAGGTTGATGTAAAGCAAAAATTGACAATCGAGGAACAGCAATTCCTCCAAGCGGGTGTTGATATATCTATAGCTACAGCTGGGTTGAGTTCTGAGACATTAATACAGTTAGGAAATTATTATATATTTTCAAACAATTTAAAGAAAGCCTTAGAGATCTTCAATAGTGTTCTTAGGACCGAAGTAAATCCTTACTATCAAGCCATTGCACTGAATAATATCGGATACATCTATATGCTTATGGGTAAAGTAAAAGATGCTATACAATATCTACAAGCCTCCATTAATAAGAATCCTAATTATTTCATTGCCTACTATAATTTAGGAGTCATACATCAGAACGCTAATGAACTAGAAAAAGCGATATATTATTACCAGAAGACCATTGAGTGTAACCCTATATTTGTTTACGCTTACTATAATTTAGCATTGATTTACCAAACGATCGGAGATAATATAAAGGCAATCCAATATTATGGAAAAACAGTGCAGCTCGCTCCTAATTTTCTGTTAGCGTGGAATAATATGGCTATGGCATACGCATCCATTGGGAACATTAATCAAGCATTAGCAATTTTGAATTCATTAATACAGAAAGCCCCTAATTTCGCTATGGCGTGGTATAATATTGGTATAATTTACCTAAATATCGGTAGAAGCGATCTTGCATATCCCTATTTCCAAAGAGCAGTCATGCTTGACCCAAGACTACGAGAACAGCTTAAACTTCTTGGTATACATTTATGATGACCCTCCGCATTCGCTGAGTTTTTAATATATCACTATTTTTTCCGCTTCTATATCTACAGGTATTGGCAAGGGATTGCTCGTCTCGCAGTAAAATACTAGTCCATGATAAGCCGTTGTATAAACATGCTTCTTAGAGAAAATCCCTTTAATAGCATGAACAACTATTATTCCCTTCTCTCGATACTTCTCAACAAAGAATACAAACTGTTGAGTACTCAATTTTATTAAAGGCCCTGCGAGTCTCATTCTTTGTGCATGTGCAGCTGCTGCGGCTACACCAGCGCCTCGCATCGTCATATTCATCGCCTCAGTTTAAAAGGTTACTATTAAATGTATTTATTTAGATTCTTATAAATTGAGTACGTATATGCCTTATAGCTGAGACATGCATGCTATGAAGGATTTTCTTCAACGAGAGGGGAAATTATATAAATCAAGTCTTTAGCTTATTATGCATCTCTCTTATGGCTTTTTCAAGTTCCTTGCATATTTTTCATCACCCGCTAGCTTAGCTACTTTTAATGCGACTTTCAAAATAATAAGCCCTACTGTCGGTAGGTTATATATTCTATAAGCTGTATCAGCGGCTATATCTAGATTCATTATTACACTCCCACTCATTCTTTTACAGCCTGAGGAATACTTTGTTGGTAAAGAAGAAAGTAAGTCTGGTAATTCTGAATATTCTCTCACTACTTGAAGTACCACGGGGGCATCTTCGGGTCCTATTACGTTTAATAACACATACAATAGCCTATGTAATCTTACTTCACCTAAAAGAAAAATTGCCAAATATCGTAAATCATCCTCAATCCTTTCTCTCTATTATTCTAATAGTCGTGAATTCTAGTAATGGCGCATTACCATTTAATAAATGCTTTATAGCTTCTCTTAAAGGTAGCCATTTCTGTTCTCTTTCTAGTTCGATGAGCAAAACCCCAAACAGCAAGCGTATTGCCTGTGTAAATATCTATGAGTCCATCAATAATCTCATTAATCACTCGGTTTACTTGGAATAATAAGCTCACAATCGCTTATAGCATTTTTAAATATTCATCTACGCTTTCTAGGTATTGATGTCACCATATTCTTACCTCTAAAAGTTGCTTTATCGAGGATGCAGTAATTATGTAGTTGATAGAGAGAATACTGATCCCACTTTACTATTCCTCTTCTATCTCTATTTCTTTAGGTATTTCTCCGACAGGTTCAAGCTCGGCTAATTCCTCAAGCTCAAGCTCTGCCTTCTTAATCTCTTCCTTTCCTCCAAAAATGTATCTCCTCAATTTATCTTGAATTTCCTTCACGTACTCAACGAAACCAGTCCAGTTTGCTAGTACTTTACTATATTGCTTCTCTAATCTCCCATGTACATGATTAATTTTCCTAATTAGCTTTGGATAAGCACGCTTAGTAAATACCCATAGATAGGTATTATCGCCTCTCCTTATT
>JAHKLF010000265.1 GCA_029856615.1 Candidatus Njordarchaeota archaeon | reverse complement strand
CACGACTTAATTTCTCCCTAAAGCTTAGCGGGACTAGAAGTTCCCCTATTAAGTTTTCTATAACAAGTATCGAAATAATGGATAGAACTTCTTCCTTATTTGTACGAAACTTGAATTTGTTTAATATTACTTGATAAAACCACATTAGGTCTTCTCTAAAGACCTTAGAGAGATATCCAGTAACTATGAATTCGACTAGTAGATTAGCTGCAATTCTCCCTAAGTATTCATCGCTAACACTTATTGCTGCGCTTAATATTTTTGATGATGTCTCTAAATCATAAGGACATACAACATAGTAGGATATACCTTTTCTCCATAAAATTCGATAGAATCTTTCTAAAAGTTCTTGAGGCAAATCCGGATGTCTGGCGATATTTAATTGAATTCTCCAATTCTCTTCATCGATTTTAATGGTTTCTTTATCTCGTGGAGAAAAAATAATTTCGGGTTTTGGAATGGGTGGATAATAAAAGTCCCTGAGCGCTTCTTCAAAAGCTCTCTGAGCTATTTTCCTTAAAGTCTCCTCTTTCAATAGAGGACACCTCTGACATGAATTTAGATATTTTATCAGCTATTTCCATTGGCTCGCCTATTCCATATATCTCGACAAAAACTGGAGCTTCGCTTAGCATACCCGTGGAGTGTATAATAACACTACCGATTTTTAGTTGAATTTTCTCTAGTCGAGGTTTTTCCAAGGTTCTTTTTAGAGCTTCCCTGGAATTTGGGAGTATGTCCTGCAAACTTTTAACTAATTTTCTCCATTCCTCAAAATTTGTCACGAACACGCGTTTCTTCTTTTGTAAGAGTTTCTCATAAACTCTTAATATTCTGCCTTTGAGGTTCGCTGGTACCTCTTTATCAATTCGAGTTAATATGGTCATTATAGAGTCCAAATCTTCTTTCTCAATAGCATCTGTGAGGTCCCTTATAAGCGCTTGATACTCTTTTCTAGTTAATAATTCTGCTGTCGGATAAAGATCCATGGATACGATTAAGTCGCTTGCGGATGCTTCGCGAAGTGTATTCACGACCCCCATATCCCCAGCTCCCATTTCTAAATTTATAAATGCATGGTACAGCGGCAATCTTCTTATAAAGTTCTTAAAAGCTTCATTAACAAGGTTTTTAACGGCTTTAAATGCGTTTCCGTAGAATTTTTCAAGAAACTTAGGGGATATTGATATTCTATGCCATATTACAAATGGAGCGATTGCTAATACAACGCCTAGGGGAACGTAATTTAATCCCAGTAACCATGCTAAAGCTTTTGAATATCTTGTAATATCCTTAACAGCTCTCACGCTTAATGGAGTATAAACTTTGTTACAGATAGCATTTTCGGTATTAAAATGGCATCCTCTACATATGGTTTCAGTGAGTTGGAGAAAAGCTCCGGTTTCTTTTAACGTTCTAGCGCAAAGCGAAAGCTCTCGAGCTAAAGCGCTTATAAATAGTTTAGCCTCCATGGAGAGGGGGATTCGTGAGGCTAAATTCCAAGCAACTATTAATTCATCAATCGTTAAAATCCCAGGGATGCGTGCATCATCGTACTCATGAAGTCTTTCGTCAATCGTTTCTGTTAAATCGGAAAGTTCGTCAAAAGCGGGAGAACTAATCGGGACTGCTAACCCAAAACGGTCGAGAAAAGGGAGTCCGAGGGGAAAAGTTCCAACATCTCTTGGATTTATTGTGGCGTATAAAACATAATCCTTTGTCTCATAAATCCCGTCAAAATATTTCGCTATTCCTTCACTCAGAATGGAAAATATAGCATCCTGTGCTCCTGGGGATAATCTGTTGACCTCATCAATGATCTTCCAGAATGATTTGATGAAGTTTCTCCACACGATATCTTCGGCCCCCTCCTTTAATAGCCGACCAACATCCAACCTTCCGACCATTTTCTCCTCAGTCAACTGCGGATGAGCGCGAATAATTGATGCTTCTATATCTTTTAAAGATAATCCAGTTAATAATCTTCCTAGAAGCTTAACAAGCGTTGTTTTTCCTCCCCCATAACCACCGTAAAGGAGCATAGCTCCTCTAGATACTAATGCATTAACCGTTGTTAAAGTCGTGACGAGAGGAAGAGAAACTTCTTCACCCTCCCTAATTCGCACTTTAAGGGGTTCACTATGGACAAATATTTTTTCTTCCTCAATCTTCTTGATTGCTAACCAGATCTTATCGCGCAGTTTTTCTTCAATGCTCATATCTTTTCAACCCCAAGTAGACTAAGCACAAGGTTTGCATCCGGCTCTCCCAAATAATTACTTATTTTCCTTTTAGCAGTTTGTATGAGAATATGAAGTTGTTGATTTTCATAAGTAGGCTCTTTTGATTCACGAGCGCTAATCAGTTTAGTTAACGAGAACATTTTAATAAATCTAGTAACCTCTAATGTGACTTGGGGATCATCTGAATAGGCTATAAGACTGAGAAGCTTCACGATATTTTGTTTCACCGCGAGAAATCTATTAGCAACGCGAGGGTCAACGTAATATTCAACATCCCTAATTATGGAAGCTACATCTCTTTCCAGATTCTTTTTCTTTCGAATTAAAATTAACAAAATATCAAATATCTTAGATAGCGAATTATCGTCGATATCTTTTGAAATTAAATTTTTAAGAATACTTAACGTCTGTCTTGGTAACTGAGTAGCTTTTGAGTGGAGGGTTTCAAGTAAGATTTCTCTGTGATTAGTATCTGCTTTATCGAAAACAAAGTTAATGATATTTAATATTAGATGACTTGCTACGTATTCTAGAGAATATCTCTGCAACGCATTAATGATGTCTAACCAATCTTGACTGTTCATCCCCGTTAATTCGCTTAAAACGGGCAATATCTCGCTTATAGCAGGAGGGATTGAGGGGTCTCTTAT
>JAHKLF010000264.1 GCA_029856615.1 Candidatus Njordarchaeota archaeon | reverse complement strand
TGGGTTGTAGCTAACCCCGTCTATATAAGAAAATACATCTTAGGGATACTATCCAAGGCATCGAAGAGAATTATTATAGGCGTTCCAAGCGAGTTAATCGGGCTCATACATGAGATAATCGATAAAGTTGAGAGCGATGCTAAAGTAGATGTCTTTGTGCCATATGGCCAGAAATTAGCAATAAATAGAAAAAACATTCGCATTCATGAGATTAAGGGAGACATAAAGTTTGCTGTTTTCATAAAAGATTTCAATGAGTGTGTTTTAGTTGCCTATGACCGATCCGAAGCACTTGTAACAATGAATCCATATATCATTAACTTCATAATAATCTCAATGCTTCAGGACAAATTCAAGGCAAAATTATACTAGATTAAAAACGCTATGTAGAGAATCTAAGTAGTTTTGAATCAATGAGAATTAGTAATAAAAAACTATAACTTTCCCATTACCCAGAGCCTTTAACTTTTAAATTCACTAGGAATTTTTGAGATTTTATTCTCTAAATTCTCAAAGATAAATTTTCCGATTTTTTTATTGTAAAGACGATCGCAGTACCATGAAATTACACTATTTCTAAAATACGACTAATAAATATAGATAAAACTAGTTTTAGAAGCTTAAGAGACTATTAAAGTTCTAATTTCTCACACAAGCATTTTTAATGTAATTCCTTAAAATTATTTTTCAGAAATCTCTGATATTAATTGTGAGGAGATGCATGCTATGGAATATAGGATCCTAGGTAAGAGTGATTTAAAGGTTTCACGCATTGGTTTAGGTGGTTGGCAATTTGGATCAAAAAGCCTGGGGACTAACGGATAAAGAAATAATTAATGAGGATAATTAACACGGCTTTAGATCAAGGAATCAATTTTATAGATACGGCAGAAGGGTATGGAGATGGATTCTCTGAGAAAATAATTGGCGAAACCATCAAGGAAAGAGGAGATAGAGAAGATATCATTATCGCCACAAAAGTTTCCTCATTGCATCTAAGATACAATGATGTATTAAAAGCTGCAAAGCGAAGTCTCGAAAGACTTCAAACGGACTATATCGATCTATATCAAGTGCACTGGCCCAATATGTATGTTCCTGTAAGGGAAACCATGAAAGCTTTGGAGAAATTGGCTGATGAGGGAAAAATACGGTATATCGGATTATCTAATTTTCCACCATGCTTACTAAAGGAAGCAGTATACTCTCTAAAGAAGCATGATATAATTTCTAATCAAGTAAAATATAACATCATTGAGAGGGACATCGAGAAAGAATTATTACCAGTAATGCGAGAATTAGGAATCGTAGTAATAGCGTACAGTCCATTAGCTATGGGATTGCTTACTGGGAAATATGATGAAAAAACAGTTCTTCCAGAAAATGATGTTAGAAACCGTTATCCTCTTTTTATTAACAAAGAAAACCTAAGGAAAATTCTTAGATTAGTGAATCTTTTAAGAGACATCGGCGGAAAATACGGCAAGGAAGCGTCCCAAGTAGCGATTAATTGGCTTCTTAAATTTGATGATGTATTTCCCATAGTTGGTGCTAAGAAACCTGAACATGTTATATCAAATGTAGGAGCAGTAGGATGGCGATTAACTGAGGATGATTGGTGGGAGATTACAAGAGCAGCTGATAATCTAGACTTAACTTATTATGTTGAGAAGGAATAGTTTCTAATTAACTAAACCTGTATGCTAAAAGTGGTGTAAAGTTTTTGATGATACCAAGGAATTCCGAGAACATCGATGCTGTATGAGGTGTTTTAGAAATTTTGAAAAATACCTTAAGTACTTTTTTTAATGAATTTTTTCCTTTTTCTATTAATCGTTATAAGAGTCTTATCACTTAAGCCTTTGGGAGATACCTTTTCTTTCAGAATTATCCAGTCAGAGTATATTAGATTCATCAAGTTCGGAATGCATTCTTCACCAAACTGCTCCTTAATATTTCTGATGGGCACTCTATACTCTATTTGAATGAGAAACTCTAAGATATCTCTTTCTACCTCATTTAATGTCTCATATGACAAGATATCTCCTTCATGAAAAACATGCACAACATCATTTTTTAGTTCACGCCATTCATCTTCGCTCTTAGCATCCATAGCAACTAATATCATTCTAGTTTCCGGGCTAGTATCTTCGATTCTGATTCGCATAAATTTACCTTCTATATCACTTCTCACTGGTATATGAGGGTATCTAATGGCATATCTTATCCTACCAGTATTAGTATACACAAAAAGAGACTTACCATCAGATAAAATATAATCTAAATCACCATATTTACTCATTTTTCGTGAAATTTCTTCTAATATTTCCTTAGTTTCCAATGGGTTTAATAGACAACTAGGCTCCTTAGATAAGACTTTCATTAAGATGGCAAAAGCATACTCAGAGTCGGTTTCGCCAATTAAATAGAGCTCATTAGAGGGCATTTCATCGCTGCTGAACATCGGTGTTATATTCCCTTTATGCGCAAACGCCCACTCTCTCCAATAAGTTGCGAGGCCTCTCTCATAAATGCCTAAAAACCTGATAAAAGGATGCGTATTGACAATACATGGTAGTCCGCGGGTAGCTAATCTTAGGTGACTAATAATCGCGCTACCATAGATACTCTTATTTTCGCCAATTGAGAGAAGAGTGCTCTCGTGTAATTTTCTAGGTTCCTTGATTAATGACCAGTAACCATCTCTGTAAAAAGCAAGCCCCCAGCTTCTTCCCCTTCTATCGTTTTTTAGTGCATCCAAATTCCAAGAGAAAAGAAAATAAACGTTTTCATTTGAAATCGCACCAAAAAGCTCGGGCATATAAATAACCACTCTAAGAGTTTGACATTTAGTGAACTGAATTGTTCGAAGAATAATGATGTCTAACGCAATTA
>JAHKLF010000263.1 GCA_029856615.1 Candidatus Njordarchaeota archaeon | reverse complement strand
TTATTGCGCTCTTTACAGCGCGTGATATTATAGTGTTTAATAATCTCTTCCCACCCCATATATTTGTCGCAGATCCACCAACCTTTTGGTTTAAAGCTACGCGGATAGCTAACTCGAAATTATGTTTGGAAGTGTTTTCCATTAAATCATTTTTGTAACTAAAAACTGTTATTTTATTTTCCCCAACGAATACTTCCGCTTGATCAACATCCTTATTTAGCGTAGTTTCTAAAATTGTATAAGCAACATCATGAAGGCTTTCTGATAGTATTTTGGTGGAGAGCGGCATCTAATCACCGCTAACGTACACGTGTTTAACTGCCATATAAGGTCCGCCGAACCCTACGAATATTGTTTGATCGTTTTTTTCACACAATCCAATAAACAAGTGAACATCCTTAGATGCTGCGATTATATTTGATAGAAAATCATCGATACTGCTTCGAATTGTAACCCCTTTTAGAGGCTTTATTATTTCTCCATTTTTTATTTGATACGCTCTTTTTGCTTCAAAAATAAATGTACCATCATCAGAGCTTTCTCCTCCGGCAGATCCCTTGATCAAGATTCCATTTCTAATGAGCTCTAAGAGCTCCTCTTCTTCGTATTCATATCCTAGAAAGAAAGTATTTCGCATTCTGACTAGAGGTGGATCTAAAGGAGATTGCGTCCGGGCGTTTCCGGTGGCTTTTTCTCCAAAATGATGTGCAGTCATTAACGAATGGAGATAATTTAAAAAAATGCCTTTTTCCACGAGAATTACAGAATTAGAAAGAACGCCTTCATCATCAAATGGAAGCCAAATTCCACCATTAACGTAATCTCCAGTATCAATGATGGATACTATTTCGGATCCCAGTTTTTTCCCTTTTTTTCCAGTCAAAAAAGAGGATCCAGTAATGATCGAATCAGCTTCAGATAAGTGTCCAAAGGATTCATGGGCTATTACACCAGAGAATTCGGGATCAACAATAATATCATGCATTCCAGTTTTGACTCTCTTCGCCTTGATTTTTTCAACAATTTCTTCAAAGGCTTTATCAGCAAGCGTATGAGGGGGGTACGTGCTTAAAAGTTCCGCTCCTCCAACAAGGGTTTTGTTTTCATAGCCTTCGTAAAAGTCGTTATTACACTTAATGACAATCTCGTAGGAGCAGTTAAAGAAAGTACAGCTTCTTTCGGCTTTATTGCCGAAAATATCCACGATGAAGCGGTATTCTGAGATAAATCCTACCTCACTCTCAATATTAGTTATGCGAAATCCTTGTAAAGATTTAGAAAGAACGCCTTTTTTACTGTCTATTAATAGATTTAATAATTCATCATCACCAATATCATCCGGTTGGCGAGTGATTCTGGGAGCCTTATAAGATGCATACTTAATCTGTGATTTTAAATTACTAATATCAGGTAGCGTTTCGTTTTTAGATTTAGACAAAGATCTAGCGAGTTTAGCAAATTTTATTGCCTTTTTAATTGCTCTTTTAAGAGAGCTCATTTCGAGAACCGATGTTGAAGCGTATCCAATATTACCATCAAGCATTACTAAAATGCCAATGCTACCAGCAAAATTTCTCGTTATTCCGTAAAGATCTGTGTCTTCCAACCAAGCTGTTCTTTGAATTATGATACCTCCTAGAAGATGGGCATAATCTACATTTGCATTTCCGAGAATATCAATACTTTCTTCTGCTAAAGAGACCAGGTATTCTGCTTCTATCGGCTTCCAAATAGTAAATGAGAGCATCTGGATCCCAGAATGATACTAGGTAAATGAATTTTTCTTTTGGTATGATTTTCTTTATTACTTAAATTAGAGAATTTAATTAGTCACCGAATAAATTAATAATTAATCTTAACGCTAAGGATCATAATATTCTGAAAAGTCGTGGGGATTTTAGATGAGTAAAGCGAATGTGGAGGAAAAATTAAGGATTGTTCTAAACAATGTAGCCGAACCTATTGAAGAATTTGCAATAACAGTAGATGACATAAGAAAGCTATTAGAGTCCAGAGAGCATCCTATTTCTTACATCGGCTACGAGCCAAGCGGACCAATACACATTGGCTATCTTCCTGGGATAGAAAAATTAATTGAGCTGAGTAGAATAGGGTTTAAAACAAAGATTTTACTAGCAGATTTACACGCTTATCTCAACAAAAAAGGGCCTCTAGACATCATACGGGATGCATCATTAACATATTGGACCGAAATATTCAAAGCGCTAGGTGCAGGGTCGGCCGAATACGTACTTGGAAGTGATATGGAGTTAACTAGAGAGTACATAGAGGATTTATTCACATTAAGTATCAGAATCAGTGTTCATGAAGCATGGCGTGCAATGGCAATTATAGCACGGGAAGCCGAAAATCCCGTAGTTGGTCAATATGTGTATCCCATAATGCAAATTTTAGATATCCTGTATCTAGATGTGGATTTAGCGATTGGAGGAACTGATCAGAGAAAAATCCATGTGCTCGCTAGAGAAGAATTTTCGAAGAAGGAGCTAAAATTGCACTGCAAAGTAAAAGTTCCCTCTTCAATTCATCTTCCAATACTTATTGGATTAACAGGAGAAAAAATGTCTTCAAGTAAACCAAAGACCCATATAGCTGTTCATGAAAGACCAGAGACGATATCTAGAAAAATTAGAACCGCATATTGTCCTAGAGATAATACGAAACCCGAAGAGAATCCCATTTTTGGAATACTCAGGTACATTATCTTTCCGTATGCTGGAGAGATCTATATAAAACGAGAAGAAAAGTATGGTGGGGATATTAAATATACAAATTATAATGAACTAGAGAGAGATTATCTTAATGGTAAGTTGCATCCACAAGATCTCAAAAATGCAGTAGCAGAGTTTCTTATTGAGAGGCTAAAAAGAGCACGAAACCGCATAGAGGAGGACCC
>JAHKLF010000262.1 GCA_029856615.1 Candidatus Njordarchaeota archaeon | reverse complement strand
CTCCTCTGCCATAATTTGTTCCCTCATTCGATTTTTCAGTAATTATGTTAATGATTATGTAAATTTTTATTAACTCTTATTCCAAAGGATAATGAAATTTTTAGAAACTATAATCAAAAATTAGCTTAAAGTCTTAAAAACAACGAGTTTTTACAAAATCCTTAAAGTGTAAATATATACGTGGCCGCATTGTTACTCAACGTAAGCGCCCATTTCCTTAAGTGTATTATCTATTACACGTAGCGCTTCCAAGACCATTTCCTCTGATTTCGCTCCAGTGCAAACTATTCTCCCAGATCTAAAAAGTAACATGACAACTTTTGGTTTTTGAAGCTTATATACTGCTCCCGGGAAAATTTCTGGTTCGTACGAAACGTTCTCTCTCCCCAGCATAGCTACTAACTCCAAATTGATAGGTTTTCCTAAGTCCGCACTTGCCACTATATTTTGCAATTGGATCTCTGGTGTCCTTTCTATCTCAATTCCTGCTTTTCTTAATAGGTCAACTAGTATTTCTGCTACTCGATCCAATTCCTCTTTACTCTTAGCACCTGTAATAACAATGTTCCCAGAACTAAAAATGAGCAAACTTGCTCTTACATTAAGCCTTAACTTCAAGATTAAACCCGGAAACTCCTTTGGTTGGTGCCGCACAATGAAAGGCCACTCTTCGTCTTCAAGAATTCCCGACTTACCATATTCATCTTGAATCTCACTTTGCAACCTTAATAGTCTCTTATATAGCTCTTGGAGATCTAATGTTCTTCCTAGATTCGCGCTCCCTACACAATTTTCGATTTTAAAGTTAAATCTCTCTCTGATGGCCTCCTCAGACAAAACGATCATCCCGTGTTAAATCGTACGTAGAGAATTTAAAAAAGTTCGTATTATTTTAATTAAAAGCTTTACTAAGAGGTATTTGTTATTTGAATATATTATTTGAACATGGCGATAATTTTTTGGGTACATTTTGATGTTTCTTAATTATTTTACAAGATTATTTATACTAATTTAACTTATTTTTATTTTTAGTTAAATTAACTACCATGTTACAACTTCCAGATAAGTATAAAATCCTGTCAGCACTACTTAATATTGTCTTTAATCAACATTAATCGTAGGTCGTAATATTCCCTAAGCTTCTCTGATATCACTCGCGCGATATCAGCTATGACATATACCTCCTTCTCCCACTCCCTTAAGCTTCCAATAACAAGCAAATAGTCTCCTTTCTTAATACTATTAACTATTCTGGACTTATAGTGCGACGTCCAATAGATTCGCACTTCAATTGTTCCTGTTCCATCATGGATTATTATTCGTGATAACTTAGAGTCGGGCTCTTCTAGCTTGTTAATAACTTTACCAATTATTTTTACCCTAGTAATTTTCCCAATTATACGCCTTATGTCCTTTATTCTCACGCGCGGAACAAGTAAGGACATAGCCCTTCCTCAGATTAGCTTAATGGTTTCAATTATTAATTTAGCTACAACAGACTTCATTTTTTCAAACAGTTCTAGTACCTCCTCGTGACTTACCCTCTCCTGCATCCCTGCGGCATAATTAGTAACTACGCATATTGTGGCATAACAAATATCTAACTCCCTAAAAAGGAAGACTTCTGGTGATCCGGTCATTCCTACTAAGTCTCCTCCAATCATGCGGAAGAAATTTATTTCCGCAGGAGTCTCAAAACGAGGCCCTTCTGTACACACATACACACCTTTATCTATAAGATCTATGCCTAATTTTTCCCCTGCCTCTAGTATCTTCTCCCTAAGAAAAGCGCAATATGGTTCAGTCATATCAGTATGAATTACCCCGCTTTTCTTTTTTCCATCTGGAAATTCTATTTCAAAATTACCATCAAAGAAAGTGTATACTCTATTCTTAGTAAAGTCTATTATTTGATGCGGAATAACTAAAGCTCCTGGCGGAATTTCCTTGCGTAAAGAGCCAGTAGCATTCGTTGCTAATACATATTTGGCCCCTAATTGAAACATTGCAAATGCGTTAGCTCTATAGTTTATTCGATGTGGCGGTATTTTATGCCCCTTTCCATGGCGAGGAATAAATGCAACATCCTTTCCATTAAGCTTTCCAAGAGTTACTTCTACTTCGCCAAATGGTGTGTTTACATTTATTTGCCTTACATCCTCAATACCAATTATTTCGTAGAATCCCGACCCCCCTATAATTCCAATGTCAATTGATCTTATTCCCATTTTACTCCCTCCCCAAGACTTTTAGTATTGAATCTGTATAGAAATCTTTTAATGCTTTATTGTAGCAAAGAGATTTCATTATTAGTGAGGTATTTGAGTTAACAAGGTGTAACCATGCCATCTAAATCATCTAAAAAAGCAAAAACGACGATTCCTCAAGATTTAATTCAACAATTTGTAAAACCAGCAAACTTCAGGCACTTGGTTCGTTTAGTTCATCTTGATGTTAGAGGAGATATCCCAGTATTATATGCTCTTGCCACGGTTAAAGGGATAGGCGTTAGCTTAGCTAATGCTATCTTAAAAGTACTAAATATCGACCCAAATATTCCCGTTGGATTCCTCACAGATGAACAAATCGCTAAAATTGAAGAAATAGCTCGCAATCCTACTAAATACGGTATTCCTCCATGGATGATTAATCGCCCAAGAGATCCACAAACTGGTGACAATTTGCATTATCTTGGTCCAGAATTAATGATTAGAATTAAACAAGACATCGAACTTATGAAACAGATAAGATGTTGGAAAGGCATTAGACACGCTTTAGGACTTAAGGTACGTGGCCAAAGAACACGTACAACTGGGAGAAAAGGTTTAACGGTCGGAGTAACTAGGAGAAAGAAATAAGGTGAGAAATATGGGTGACCCCAAACGCCAGAGAAAAAAATATAAGACTCCATCGCATCCATGGCAACGTGAAAGACT
>JAHKLF010000261.1 GCA_029856615.1 Candidatus Njordarchaeota archaeon | reverse complement strand
GTCCTCGGTAGCCCCAATAGGCAACGTAACGACACGCATCTTAACCTTCTTCACAGGCAACTTCTCGCCAGAAAAGTACCTCCTCCGACACTCTGGACACATATTAGATGGATCATGCGGATCGCAGTTAAATGGGCAATCAGCTACAACTTCGATCGGCGGCAAAAGATCTGCAAGAGCCCTAACTAAGGCGCTCTTACCAGTGCCTTTCTCGCCTCTGATCAGCAGACCTCCAATTCTAGGATTAATAGCAAGCAGAATAAGAGCTAATTTAAGCTCATCTTGGCCAACAAAGGCTGTAAATGGAAAATGAGGAATCTCTTCGTATTCTTTTGACATTTTTATAACCTATTTGTTTTTTAGCCATTTAATTTAATGTCTATTCAATCTGACCGAATAAATTTATGCGCTTCCATGCACAAATTCCAAGATACTACTAGTTGTATTATTGAAGAGAATTTCTAGTCGGGAGTCTTATTTTATATTTTATCCTTAGTGAGAGATAATAGATTTCGCTTATTAGGGGCGTGAAAATTAGAAAGTATGTCATCCATCGGAGAAGCCCCATAAAGACCTCTGATCCAAGTCTTCTTACTTGTTCTATAGGGATTTGCGCTAATATTGCTGAGATAAATGTATTGATGTACTTATGGACAAGAATATCTAGTACAGCAAAACTCAGAATTAAGGCTAGTAGTTTAAGCCAATTAGGGAACCTCTCTTGGAAGAGCCCGAAGTATTTATACCAATAGCTTATGAGAATTCGCTGTAGTAAGATATTTCTGCCACGAAGCTTCTCAAAAATCTCTAATGCTCTATGGACATAGAAGGAGAAATACGGAATACTGAGAGTCGGGATTGGTCTAGATGCCTTTTTAACAAATCTCCTCCTTAAAATATATGATACTATGGTATGAATTATATCCTCATCGCTCTTTAGAACATAAGAGCTTACTTCATAGCCTATCCCCAGACTTCTAAAGAATAAATTTAGTAAGCTATTCGTGAGTTTAATTTCTCTATTTTTTGAGATTAACATGACATTTGACACAATGTTTGTTTCCCGCATGGTTGATAAAATCAGAGCTAATGATTCCACGGGATCTTCATGTATTATAAAAGCATATATGATCTTTCTCTTGAGATCAGGAATGTAGCGTTTTATGTCGCTTTGCGCGGGATTGCATAGTATGATGACGTCATCGAACCTTGCGATGAATGATTTAGCTTTAGGTCTGTAGGAAATTACTTCTGATAATTTCCCAGCAATAGCATTCTGAGGATCATATATAAGAACTATATTACTCATCTTAACACCATTGTCCCTCTACTAATCTTATTAAGGAAGTCCATTAAGAAAGCTTTTGCCGTATCAGATAATCTCTCGGTTATCGGTTCTATTAGGTTCTTAAATGCATTAAAGCGGAATTCCATTAGTAATGGATCTATTTCCCTTGTCTTTAAGGCGTAAGTTATATATTCCCTCCTAAATTCAATACCCTCTAGTATATCAAAACCAATTAATTGCTTAGAAACCGATCCAACTTCGTCACCAATCCTCCTAGCAATCTTAAGAGCCTCCCCTACATCTAAATTATTCTTCAACAGAATGTCGATTTTATTGAAGAAATAGACTTTCTTAGGATGTCTTAAGAAAGGTATTAATCTAGCTCCTTCTTCCTTTATTACATTCAGAAGCATCTTATAGAAGTGAACATTAATTTTAATCGTCGCAGAAACGGGATCATCAGCTTTAACATCGAATCCTATCCCAAGATCAAACACAAAGCCAAGAACACTTGGCCCCATCTCCAAAGCGTCAATAAAATCGCTTCTGGCTACACCTTCTTCAGGTAACCCAGAAGGCGCCAACCAGCTTATATCACCTACGCTTCTATAGAGCGTAACATAATCCTTCTGAATAGTTCTAGTGGGTCTAGCGAAAATACATGCATCCTTCGCTGATCTATATGGTCCTCCAGGGAAATTTGCTGTGAGCACAGGAGTTCCCAGATTCCTTTCTAGTTCTGAAAGAATACATGTTAATTGGATTAATAGTGAAGTTTTCCCTGAATATGTAGGTCCTAGAAGAACATATGGTTTACTATGAATCATCCTTTATTCCCCTCCTGTAAGTCTCCTTAGCAAACTTTTAATTGCATCTAATCTGCTCTCACTCTCTAATCTGTATCCTGGTGCTCCCTCAGTTATAGTTTTTATGAACGTAAAAAGATCTCCTTCATTCTGATTCCCTAGAATCTGCTCACCGTATTGCTCCATATCCCAATGTGCCTCATAAACAAAACGTGAAACATACTCCATACTCAATGTATAAATGTCTCTAAGGCTTCTGACATCAATATACCAGAAAGTGGGGATCGAGGAAAATATGACGCTGTCGCTTCTCCAAATGGCTAGTACTAAGGCTGGAAGAATGAAGGGAGATCCGTATATTGGTATTGCTAAGCTCGCGTATATAAATTGAGGATTAAGGAACCGGCAAAGCATGTCGATATTCTTGTCGTCCTCTTCAATGTATATCTTGCTTAAATCAATGTAAATTACTCCCTCTTTTGGAAAAGCTCTGGTCTTTTTTCTCATGACGTCCTCTAATCTTGATTCAACGTAAGAGGACATGACATCATATATTTCGATTAATTCCCTCTTCTTGGCTTTGCTTAGTTTCTTTCTATGCTCCTTTATGGCCTCCAGAATTAAATCCGTTCCTTCTTTGATTTTTCTATCTTCTAGAGGAATCCTCTTTGTTGGTAATTCTTTACTATGATAAACGTAAAAGCCGGATAATAAGAGATTTAAGAAAGGAAAGAAGAATTTATACGCATCTCCTTTCTGACACATCTTTTCTATAAACGCCTCGAGCTTTATTCCTGACGAATCAATTTCGCTACCAAACAAGTTTCTATGAATCTCAGGGAGAAAGAT
>JAHKLF010000260.1 GCA_029856615.1 Candidatus Njordarchaeota archaeon | reverse complement strand
GCAAGCATGAGGATGCAGTAGCTCTAACATTCACTCATAATGAAACATCAACTGGCGTTCTTCAGCCAGCTGCCGAGATTGCTAAGATTGCTAAGGAATATAACGTACTTGTTATAGTGGACGGGATCACATCAGTTGGCGGAGATTACGTGAAAATGGATGAATGGAAATTAGATATAGTAGTAGCGGGCTCCCAGAAGTGCATAGGAGTTCCTCCTGGTCTAGCTTTCGTAGGTGTTAGATCAGAGATATTGGAATTTCTCGAAGAAAGAAAATATACTCAGGGTTATTATACTGATCTAAAGTACTACTGGGAAGTTTGGGCTCGGAATAAGGATCTTCCATTCACTGGGAGTATCTCCTTAATTTATGCACTTCGAGAATCATTAATGTTAATTCATGCTGAAGGAATAGAAAATAGAATAAGACGCCATAGAGTTATGGCGAAAGCTACGCGCGAAGGTTATAAGGCAATGGGTCTTGAACTATTCGCAGAAGAAGGTTATGAAAGTAACACATTGACTGCTATTAAGTATCCCCTTGGAATCGATGATAAAGAATTCCGCACAAGAATGCGAAAACATGGAATATTAGTCGCAGGTGGACAAGCTCATCTAAAAGGAAAAATCTTTCGTGTAGCCCATATGAATATGATTGGGGAGCGCGAAATTTTAACTACATTGGCAATATCAGAATTGGTTTTGAGGGAAATGAATTATAAAGTAAAGGAATCGGGAGTAGAAGCAGCTATAGAGATTTTCCTTAAAGAAAAAATTTGAGAAACATTACTTCCTTCTGTACTTTAATTTCCTCCTCAGTTTTTTTCTCTTATGTCTCTTTCTTCTCTTTCTTTGTCTCTTAAGATTAGAGAGCTTGCCCATCCTTTACACCTACAGGGCAAGCTTATCCGAAACACATCAATAAAAATACCTTGACGTTTTTGTTATTAAAAATTGGTTTATTCTATTTCCACCCTAACACCGATATCTAAAACCCTTCTAAATACCTCATCTATGAATCGAATGTGAGTGCCACGTGGACCAAAGAATGGTCCCGCAACCCTCTCTGATATCCTCACTAACACGCTAGGTCCCGCTAGGTCCACTTCCTTAATACCTCTTTCTATTTTGAGCCGCAACGGGTGAACAGCTAATAATAGTGGCTTAAAATCCAGCCCTAATTCTAAAGCTCTTAGTTTTACATTAGCCTCTTCTTCTATTTTTGATATTTTTTCTCCCTTTCGACCAATCAGACGACCTAAAAATCCGCTTTTACTAATAGCTAACATATCAGGAATTTCAGTGTGTATTGCATATCTCTCCTTTAAGTCCCGAATATCCACAACTGTCAGCACATCCGCATCGGGTGCGTGTGCTCGAACAATATTAAGAAGACTCCTTTCGCTATCTGACAGACTCCTTTTTCGCATTCTAATTTCGAGCAATATTCGTGCCCCCCTTTTCGCCCCTGGTCTAACCATATCTTTTAAGCCTAGATCTATCACGACCGCATTTTCTTCACCTAATAATGCTTCACGCAGAACCGTTGCTCCATCTCTTTCTAGAGGAATATCCTTTTGAAGAACGGGATCCCCCGCAATTACGAATTTGCTATTTGTTCCCACTCTCATTAACAGCTCTCCAGCACTTTCTGGAGGAATATTTTGAGCGTCATCCAGGAAAATAATAGCATTATCAAATGTTCTGCCTCTTAAATAATGCGGATCTGCTATTACAAGCTTGCCTTCTTCTAACATTTTATCAATTAAGCTTACTTCAACATACCCCGAAAGTATATCTAGGAGATATTGTTTTGCTATCTCAACGAATTGCGTTCCTAATTCCGCTGTGCTTAATTCTTTCTTCGTCACAACATCTACAAGGGGCCTGCATAGAACGAATCGCTCGTACTCTTCATTAAAAACTTTAGAAATTGCGTACGCCGATACCAGAAGAGATTTTCCAGTACCAGTGGGTCCAAAAACGCCAACTATTTCTTTAGTTTTATCTAATAGAGATTGCATCAATTTTTGCTGACCCGAAGTTACTGGCCTTATTTTTGTAAGTAAATCTAATTTCTCCATATTCATCACCTTTTGGACGCATGAATCTCGGGATATTGAAGAGAAAGGCTACCCTTCTCATGACATGAGAAGACTTATTTTCACAAAATTGAGATGTTATGATATAATGAGATTTAGTGTTAAAAGCTAATGTCTAATTTATTCATCAATAATTCCAAAATATGTTTAAACTTGATGCTATGTATTGTTCATTGTGAATATAGGATGTCTAAAGAAAAATACCTTATGTTTTTAAATTTTCGACAGAAAAATACATGCATAGAAATGCTTTATGAGCTCGTCAATTATTCTATTAGCGCAAAGGAAAAAATAGCTATTCTTTTCGAATCTAACTTTCATCCCATAGCGCATTATAATCCAAACTTTTTGCAATGGATAATCATTTCTCATACGCGAAAAATAATTCCTTCTAATACTTGCGGAGCAACAACATTTAAACAGTGTATAATGTGCGATCTTTATCCGTATTATTGTGGCAATGCAATAGTATACCTCCGAGTATTTCCTCACAGAAAAAAAGAGTGGGCACTCAAAATCGGTATCAGCAAGAATCTAATTAGACCTTTAGCTCAATCGTCGCCCTTTGCTATAATCGCCACTAATATTAATCGACGTCTAGCTTTGTATATTGAGTACCACTTAAGCTCCCTTTTGAAGAGCATAGTTCGGAATCCAAGTGGCAGATTACTGTGGGCGGACATTATTGCTAGGTCTCTCTGGGACGGAAAAGAAGAAGCTACAAAGTTACTAGAAATGCTCCCAGACGTATATAATAAAATAAAGAGAGACAAGACATACGAATATATCATTAATCCTCTTTTGTTTATTCCCACTAAGAGATTCGCCACAGAATTGCCCTCAT
>JAHKLF010000026.1 GCA_029856615.1 Candidatus Njordarchaeota archaeon | reverse complement strand
TTCTCTTGAATATCGTCCGTCACGACATCAAATCTCCCCCGAGGTAACTCTCGATCTAATCTCCTTACTAAGTCTCTTATCCTCATTTCAGGTGCTGGTTCTCCCTTATCTATAGCTATTACTATCAGTACCTCTGGATTCTCCTTACTTGTGGTAACATACAAATTAAAGTCGGGAAATTCTATACTTCTGAAGACTCCTATGCCCAATTCTTCAGCTAATCCGATTACAGCGGATATCAAAGGAGTTAATAACTCTGTGCGTTCAAAACCCCTCTGTGCAACTAATAATCCCGATCTTAGTAATACAACAACGCCTTTTATCATTTTGAACTCTCCAATTAAATATGGATATTTTTATACATATTACTAAGTAAACGTCAAACAATATATCTACCCTTTACTGAAAATAAAAGTTAACTACTAAAACATATATATTCGATTAAAGAACGTCAAAAATTACGCAGAGAATTATTTCTGAGATGTCAGAGAATCAATTATTTTCTCAAACATTTTATGCATCGAAATAATCACTCTTCCTCTATCTTCCTTTATGGTTTCCAGAATATTTCTGAGAATTCTAAGTAAGTCCTCATTTCCATTTGCTTCTATAGGGTAATAATATTTCTTTGAGAAGCACTTTAACATAATGGATAATAGTTGCTCAACCCCCGTTTCTCCCAGAATCCTATTTAATTCCTCTATAAATTTAAGTGGGCTTCTTATAAATACATTTAATGGATCTTCGTTAAATTTTTTGTATAGAAGAATAGGTAACGTTCTGATGAAAATCTCACCTAAACTCTCTGAAGCGTACTCGAAGCATTCTCCTAAGAAATCAGGAATTCTCTCAATTTTCTTTATGTATTTTTGTATCACATTTCTTGCCTTTTTTCTTGTCTCACTTGTAACTATATCTCCTATTCCTTCCAACTCTCTCTCAATTTTATTCATCAGATAAATGCCTCTTAAGTAATTAATATGATCTATTCTGTCCGCAAGCAATGTTAGTATAATCTTTGGCTCTTTTAGTCCTCTAAAAATTATAATCGAGAGATCTTTAAATCTTGCATATGCGATATCCCCAAGCCGCATTTCTTTAGCAAGCCCAAGAATTGCTGCTAATAAGGGTTCGATTGTTATTTCTTCTTTAGAAATGAATATTCTATAAATTGGTAGTCCTGATTCATGTAATAGAATTATGGCGTGAATATCTATTTCACTCACCATTCATGTTTTTGGGAATATTTGTATACTTAGCTTAATAACTCCTTTAAACATTTAATCCAAATATCTTTAATATACAACCACATTTATTTGGGAAATATCAATAGATACGAGGATTCTGATAATGCCTTTAGTCATTGAGAAAAAAGCAAGAAACCTCATACATCCCATAGATAGGACTTGGGAGATATTTAGATTCTGTCCACATAGACTTGCAGCTAACATATATCTTGGTTGCGAATTTGGTTGCTCTTATTGTTTTGCAAGAGCAATAACACCCGATTATTCCGGGGTGATAACAGTTAGAATTAATGCTCCAGAAAAAATAGCAACAGAGTTACAGAAAATGAAATCACTCAGGCATCGGCAACCAGTTGATTTAGGATCAGCAACTGATCCTTATCAGCCAATAGAAAAACATTATGAACTGACGAGAAACGTTTTAAAAACTTTTCTGAGAAAAAATGCCCGTCTTTATTGTTACTAAATCAGATCTCGTATTACGAGATATTGATTTATTAAGGGCCTTGCGAGAAAGAAAACTATGTTTAGTTCATATCTCTCTAATTTCACTAAACCCTAATATCTCCGCATTATTTGAGGGAACAGCTCCTTCCCCTCATAAACGATTAAAAGTAATTGAGGAGCTCTCCAATGAGGGCATAAGGGTAGTAGTCAGAATGCAGCCGATAATACCTTACGTTAATGATGAACCAAGTATGTTAAAGAAATTGATTGAAGCAGTCTCGTCTTCCGGGGGCTTCTCACATTGTAGCGGGTACCCTCAAGATCTCGGAAACCGTATTACAAAATATATCATCTTCACTGGAGAAAATTGATGTATTAAATAAACTCTATGCTCTATATATGATTCATGGCGAAATAGATGCTACTAATTACGTAATACCGCCATACAGTTATAGACGCAGAATTATGAGCTTTTTAGCTAAAATGAACACAAAACATAATGTAACATTTGGAACTTGCAAGGAAGGCTTCTTCGACCTTCACTCATATAGATGCAGTGGATTAGATCCAAATGCCTCTTATTTACCCACTATTGAACATATCCTATTGTATTTAAAAACCAGGAAAAGAATTACTCTCGCAGACGCAGTAGATCTCTTAAGAAAACTTGGAGCTGATAAAAAATATCTAAATAGATTTATCCGCGGTTGGTATGAGAAAAAACTGTTTATCGGTTTTCCAAATGTATCCTTTTATGACAATATTCTCGCACTAAGACAAAATAATTTATATTAGTCATTACGTTTTTTGTTATCGCTATTTTCAATATTTATCAACCTTTGGTGATACCTTTGCGTAACGTTGCGATTGTAGGTGTTGGACATTCAAAATTTGGTAGAAGAGTAGATACCTCTCTCCCCGAACTCACCTGGGAGGCCATCAAGGAGGCTTTAAATGATGCAGGTATATCCCAAGAAGATATAGAGTTTGTTTCTTTAGGTAATATAGGTGTCTGGAGTTCCGAGGTATCGCCAGGAGCGGCAATTTTAGAGTATTCTGGGCTTATCCCAAAAGAATTCATAAGAGTTGAGACAGCGTGTTCTTCGGGAAGTGCAGCTGTTAAAGCTGCATATATGGCTATCGCTAGTGGTTCAGCAGACATCGCTATGGCACTGGGAGCAGAAAAGATGAACGAAGTAGACACTCCTAGAGGAGTAGAAATACTCGCCCGCATAGGAAACTATTTCTGGGAGTTTGAAAACTTCGGCCCAACCTTTGTCGGTTATTATGCTTTCTTTGCTACAGCATACATGCATAAATATGGTGCGACTGAAGAAGATTTAGCAAAAATCGCTGTTAAAAACCATTATTATGCATCCTTCAATCCAAAAGCTCATTTTCCCAAAAAGATCACAATAGAAGACGCTATGGGGTCTCCCTATATAGCCTGGCCATTAAAATTATACGATTGCTCACCGATTTCAGATGGAGCTGCAGCTGTAATTTTTGCATCCGAGAAGATAGCCAAGAAATTAACAGATTCGCCTGTTTGGATAAGAGCTATCGAGGGAGCAACTGCGACTTCTAACCATAGCAAGAGAGAAAATTTTCTAAGCATTCCATCTACTAGAATAGCTGCTGAGAAAGCATATAAAAGAGCGGGTATCGATAGAAATAATCCCGTCAAGCACATTGACGTTGTTGAAGTCCATGACTGCTTCACAATTGCTGAAATTATTGCATATGAGGATTTGGGATTCGTCAGAAAGGGGGAAGGGTATAAATTAGCTAGAGAAGAGCAAACATATATAGGGGGATTAATACCAGTAAACCTAAGCGGCGGACTAAAAGCCAAAGGGCATCCTATAGGCGCTACAGGCGTTAGCATGATCGTTGAGCTTACGAAACAGCTTCAGCAAAGAGTTGAGAAAGAAAGACAAGCGCCTATTGAACATGGAACTGCGTTAGCACATAACGTTGGAGGAACTGGACATTACGTTTTTGTAACAATTCTATCTCTCAGTAAACCTTAAAAAGAGGGAGTATTATGAGTGCAGAAAACAAAGATGTTGATAAAGAGACTCTAAGAAAGAAATTACCTATAACTTATGACAAGAAAACACAGCTTCCTCTCTGGCGGGATGTAAGAACATTAACCCTCAATTACACAATTTCAGTTGGGAAAATTTTCCCATTCTTTGAGAAACTTGCTGAAGGCAAAATACTAGCAATAAAATGTAAGCATTGCGGAGAATTGTACTTTCCTCCTCAAGTAGACTGCCCAAAATGCAGAAAGAGTGAAGTAGATTGGATTGAATTGAGCGGAGAAGGAGAGCTAGAGACCTACACTCTCATCAAGATAAAGCCTCAGAGTTTTTCCCATTATGATGACTACGTAATAGCTATTGGAAGATTAAAAGAAGGAGTTAGAGTATTAGCATGGCTTAGAGTTGATGATATCAGTAAAATACATATTGGTATGAAAATTAAACTTGTTGTCAGTGAACGTCTACCTGAAAGCTATTTAGTTTATGAATTCGTCCCTGCTGAAGAGTAAATAGTCACCCGAAAAATACTCCCACACTCCAGAAACCCATTGGATTTACTACTTGTTCAATGGTCAGTCAACTGGTTGCTCATCATTAAAATCAGCCTATCGGGCTCACATCATTCCATATACAATTATTATATTTTGCTAATTAAAAATTAGAAACTAACTTATTCAGCGCTCATCTATGAAAGGCAAACTTGTTTTTCTCTTTATATACATCTTTCTTTTCTTTTAATCATCGTATTCTCAAATTAAGAATCAACTAGAAGTAATCAGAGGTTAAAGCTTTGCACGACATTGTCTTCATTCATCCACCAGCATTCATCGATTTTTATACAGTTCCAAGAGATTACGGACCAATAAGCGACGTTATTCCGTCTCAGCCAATCTTTGACTGTTATCCCATTGGATTTGTATCTCTCCTTGTCCATCTAGAAAAATGTGGTTTTAGAGTTAGAATAGTTAATCTAGCAGCGAAAATTCTTCAAAATCCTCGACTTAATGTAATGAAAACACTGAAAAATATTAAGGCTAAGGTTTATGCTATAGATCTGCATTGGTTAGTGCACCTCAATTCATCTTTATATATTGCAAGGCAGCTAAAGGAGATTCATGATGCCCCAATTATTCTTGGTGGTCTTTCAGCCACTTATTTTTGGAAGAGCTTAATTAGGTTACCGTATATTGATTACATAGTCCGAGGAGATACAACTGAAGAACCTATGAGATTATTAATGGATAAGTTAATCGATTCCAATGGTCAAATGCGAAAAATTCCAAATCTTGTTTGGAAACAAAACGGAAAGATCATTGTAAATTCTTTCAATTACGTCCCAGAAAAATTAGAAGCTATTGATTATGGCACATTTGTAAAGTGCGCTGCTAGAGATAATTTCATGGAATACTTCCCCTTCGCTAATTTTATGTCCGCACCCATAACTTCAATAATTACTGCTAAAGGCTGTACACAAAATTGCATTGCTTGCGGTGGTTCAAAATTCTCCTACGAAAAATTCTTTAACCGTAAAAATCTCGCAATTAAACCTATTAATGCGATATTAGAGGAACTTAACTCAATTACAAGTAGAATTAAAGCGAGTATATTCTTTATAGGTGACTTACAGCAAACTGGCAGAGCCAAGGAGATTTTAAGGCAGATCGCCGAGGAAGATGTTGACAATGTGCTTATTTTTGAATTCTTTAAACCCCCTTCAAAAGATCTTCTTGAATTATATGAAAAAGCAGGGAATCGTGTCTTACTTCAAATATCTCCAGAATCCCATGATACGGAAGTCAGGGTTTTTCAGGGCAGACCTTACACAACGGCCCAATTGATTACTCTCATAAAGAATGCTTTACGAATGAAATTCGAGAGAATAGATGTTTATTTTATGATAGGCTTAGCTAAACAAACATATGAATCGGCGATCCATACAGCCAAATTTGCAGCTAAGATAATCTCTAAAAAAGTGGATTCATTTATAGCACCCCTAGCTCCATTCATAGATCCAGGAAGCTTGGCATTTGAGAATCCAGAGAGATACGGCTATAAAATATTCTCCAGATCCTTATGGTATCATTCAAAATTGCTATTACAGCCTATTTGGTATGATATGCTAAATTACAAAACAGAGTATTTGACGTGCAGAGACATTGCTAGAGCGACCTATGCTGCTGTTAAAATACTACTAAATGCCAAATATAGGAAGAGAATTATGGATGAAGAGACTTATCACAGAATAATGAGTGCTATTAAAATGCGAGAGGAAGGATTTATATCACCTTTACGTAAGGATCATAGAATACTTGCACCGATTAAGGAGCTCTATCCATTCAGATCCTTATTATTATCCCTCACATGGAAGACGTACACAGAGGCCTTGTCTGGTTTTGCCTTAAAATTTAGAAGATGAGAAACTTAAACTTTTTAACTACTCTTTGGTTTAGTCTTGTTATAGATGATGAGAGACCGGGTTCCGAATAAAATATGTGGAAGCTTGAAAGGTCTGACCTCACTCGTAATATCCTATTAACTTAGACAAAATATCACCATATCTAAACCCTCTGACATTCATCCCTCTTTTCATAGCAAGTTTAATGGCTAGTAATTGGAGAGGAATCACAAATACTATTGGCGAAAAAATTTCGTGCACTCGTGGAATGGTAATTGATGGTCCATCGCCAGAAAACTCGTTTTTTGAGTTTGTATCCATAACCAATATAGTCTTAGCTTTTATCCTCCTTAAGGCTTTGTACAATTCTTTTACTCGTCTAATATTCTTCCCCGAGGGAGCTATTAATATAACAGTGTCAGAAGGATCGATAGATATCATTCCATAGTGACAGAACTCCTCGACTTCGAATGCTATACTATGCATCCATGAAACTTCCCTCAACTTCGCCATACCAAATAATGCCGTCGCAAAACTTGGTCCTCCGCCAATTAAATATGCAATCCGCGTATTTAATACGACTTCTATAATTTTATCAACCATGTTATCCACATAACTCATCATTTCACCGATTTTTGAGGGAATATCATTAAGCTCTCTAATCAACGTAGTGATTACATCATTACTAATGAAGCCATTCACGCGAGAATACTGCATCGCAAGCGCGGCAATAGCCAGCATAGCAGCAGTACTCGTTGCGGTTGGGGGTCCATAGGGGCGTTCTACAGCCGTATATATACTAATATCGGCGAATTTTGTCAGAGGCGAATTCGCTGTATTTGTAAGCGCAAATACTCTCACCCCTTTTTCTTTAGCACACCGTGCTGCTTCTACTGTTTTAGCAGTTCTACCTGATGCTGATATTGCTATTACTAGGTCCTTATCATCAAGATTTTTTCTGAATGTTAGGAATTCATAAGAATTCTCAGCGTACGTCTTTATGTTAGTTATCTCTTCAAACATATACATACCCGCTAATGCTGCAAAATAACTATCTCCACAGCCAATTAGTATGATTCTCTTTACGTTCTCTAAGTATTTTACGCACCGATCTAATTTGCCTTGAATACCTATTAATGTTCGTTTTAAGTCCTCTGGCTGTTTAAATATAGCTTTATAAGATTCCATTAAAAATTTTGATACCATATTAATCCCTATACTTTACAATGTTTAGTAAAATTTCTATCACTGTAATTGAATAGAGATTCTATTCCCCCTCGAGCATCTCCTGGAATCTATCTAATATATAGTTACCGAGCTTAATTGTTTCATCATCAATGAAAGTTCGTGGAATCTCCCCGGCCTCTGTTTCGAAAATGAAAGTAAATGATCTAATGACCTCCCTCAAAATCTTGCTATCTTGCTTAGTTAAAACCGCAAAAACTGTTTTCTTACCATAATAAATAACTAACGAAAATCTTTCTATTCTGTACAATTGAAATACGTCTGAGAATTCTCTTTCAGCTATACCTGCTGTCAGGGATAGAACTGCTGCAAGCAGAGAAGACGCCATGGGTATAAAGGGTTTAAAGCGCTCAACAAAGGCTCTGTGAGATATATTAAGGCCTGTTTTAGTTGATATAAAAGCCCCATATATTACAAAGGGGGCTAATCGTCTAAATGCTTTTTTTCTCATAATGAGTGCCGTTGTGCTTAATATAATTCCTGATAAAGCATATTGAAAATATGCTAAGATTATGTCTTGTGGTTTAAAAAGTGGGTATGAGTATTCTAATGCCGTTCCAATTGCTATAATAACGGCAAAGATCGCTATTAAATTGAGCATATTTAACTTAATAGCGTCCTTAACAACTGGATATGTATTTATAATTTCGTAAAATAGTAAACCAAATATCATTATAAATGGTATTAAGTGTAGAAAATTAAATGGCAACACTAAAATTCTTGATCCTTCTACTAAGATATATTCCACAGGACTTATAACTACATATGCCACTTTAAAGAT
This sequence comes from Candidatus Njordarchaeota archaeon, assembly GCA_029856615.1. Classification (GTDB taxonomy): domain Archaea; phylum Asgardarchaeota; class Njordarchaeia; order Njordarchaeales; family Njordarchaeaceae; genus Njordarchaeum. Next base: position 2,807 of record JAHKLF010000026.1, on the reverse strand, counting down.
AAAAGAGATTATAATTATTACAGTCACTCCTAAACTCATTTGGGGGCGCCAGACACTATCTAGATAAATTATTAGACAAATAAGTGGTACTAAGAATAATATGCGAGATACTTTAAAGAGAACAATTGCTAGATCTCCTACTCCGATATATAACATTATGATTTGAATTATCCCAATTAAGCAAAAGGTTATGGCGAATAGTAAAAGTAGGAAGAATTGCCGTATTCTAAGTACCTTTAATCCTTTCAGGAGAACCCAAGAGAATATTATAGTGGATAATATTATAACCCATGCGGATAATTCTAAGACTAAATATATGTATGTCATCTAAAATGCCCTCCCCCTCTATAGCCTTTGGATAGTCTCATCTTGAACACTTAGTTTGATTAAAATTACTTATGAGCTCAAATATCCTGATCCCCTCCAGAGAAACGATCTAGTGGATAATTAAGTTCCTAAACTCCGTAATTATTTTCTGGTCAAGCTCTCTGAAGCGCATTATTACTACATTTCTTAATTCTTCTACTCCAATATTTCTCGATCTAAGAATTAATTCGTCTCTACTGCTTCCCTCATGATACTCCTTATACTCATCTAGCCTTGTTCTAAAAGCATTCTCATCGGAGAGCATTTGCGCCCCCTCGTCACCATTTTCATGAGACAAAATTCCTCAAATTATATTAAAATTTTACTCTAATAAAGCATTATGTGGACTTTAAGAGCCCTAAGATTACATCATACGCTTTATACACAGAAACTTTGCAGAAAAATGAATAGGATATATAACATGTCTATTAATGAGGATTTATATATGTGAGGAATGCGGAATATTTTGCTTAAATTCATTCTTTGCGCCTTCTCCTATCATCTCGCCCGAATTATGAGTTACTAAGTAGCAGTAACATACATATTATAGCCCATATATGTATATATTATACTGTAAGTATGTATAAGAACATTATATTCATAGACGCTACAGTAGGAGTTATATAATGATCCTGGAACGTTATCTATATAATCTTTCTAACGCCAAATAGGTGCTTATCTTGGAAAGAAAAATATTAGTATTATCTATCATCATACCTATCCTCATTCTTATTGGACTATTATTCTCACCACCTGACCATCAACTAGGTAGATATAAAGGTATAGTATCCGCCAAAGTTAAGGACGATTTCGAAATTAAATTAGTCTTTCATTTTCGAGTAGTTTCCCCCGAGGATTTAGACCAAAAGCTTGTCTCCTTTAAAAATACTTCACACCTTACTGGAGATCAAAAAATCAACATTACTATCTTAGCTTATGGGTATAATGAATACCCGCTAGAACCTGGTAGTAAAGCCGATTTCGAGGTAGTAATCTACGTTAACGGCGAACCTTTGCTCATAAAGCCAACTATGATTCGAGGTATTGTGATCCTGCCGAATGGAAACAAGGAGAAAGCTCTGATATTATCATATGGTGAGCAAATAGTGTTTAGATTCGCTATACGATATAGATCAAGAATTGCAATAATAACATTACTTATCATTGCTTTCTTATGGCTATCGGAAATAATTCCACTAGTTGCTTCTGCTTTATTAGTTCCCGTTATTGCAGTTTTATCTGGTATTTTGACCCCTAAGCAAGCTCTATCTCCATTATTTGACCCCGTCATAGCTTTATTCTTTGGCGGTTTTCTGCTCGCCCGAGCTATGCGTAAGTATGATTTGGATAAGAGAATTGCTCTAACTCTAATTACAAGGGCTAAGACACCCGGAGCACTCGTTCTTATTATAATGTTAATAACTTGTTTTCTCTCATTTTGGATGTCTAACACAGCAGTGGCCGCGTTAATGCTTCCGATCTCATTAGCTTTACTTAAAACCATCGAAAAGGAAAGAGGTTCGAATTACGGGAAGCTTCTAGTTCTAGGAGTTGCTTATTCTGCAACAGTTGGGGGAATGGGAACTATAATTGGCACACCTCCTAACGCGCTCGCTGTTGGAATGCTGGAGGATATTGCTGGGATCGAGATGAGTTTTCTAGACTGGATGATATTATCCGTCCCCTTCACACTGCTTCTACTCTTTGTATCATTTGTTTACTTATACATTATATACCCGCCAAGAAAAGACATTGAAACCGAACGCATACATGCAATTCTGCTCGATTTAACCGCTATTAAAATACAAATTGCAGATCTTGGGAGAGTGAAGAAAGAGGAAAAAATGACAGCAGTAATATTGATTGCAACTGTGGGTTTGTGGATAACACAAAAATTACCATTTAGCATAGGGGGATGGAAAGGACATGGTATCTCTGCTGGGATAATAGCATTATGCAGTGCCGTCGCATTATTTTCCCTCGGAATATTGGACAGTAAAGATCTCAAGGAAATTAGTTGGGAAACCTTGCTCATATTTGGTGGCGGCCTTGTTTTAGGCGAAATGCTAGTATTATCCGGCGTAAGTGAATGGATTGTTGTTCATATGTTAGTGATAAGGGAGCCATTTCTGATTCTTATCTTGCTGGGTTTTCTGAGTTTAATAATAACCGCTTTTGCAAGCAACACTGCTGCAGCAGTAATTCTACTTCCATTAGCTATCCCAATAGGCTCTGCTATTGGTATAAATCCAATCATACCAGCGTTGGTTGTCGCTATAGCAACTAGCACAGATTTTGCATTACCTATTGGAACACCCCCTACTATGTTGGCTTACAGTACGGGTTATCTAAAATTTAGAGAGATAGTTAAGGTTGGTTTCCCTCTAATGATCATTGGAATTCTATTATTAACGTTAATCGTTGTTCCAATATGGATGATT
>JAHKLF010000259.1 GCA_029856615.1 Candidatus Njordarchaeota archaeon | reverse complement strand
TCTCTTTTGAGTTGTCCCGTATTACATGGGCGTTATTGCCCATAAAAGGCCTCCCCCACCATTACCGACACTAGAGACGGTCAGTATAAGGCATTTAAGGCAGAAGAAATATGAAATAAAGCCGTATAACCTTTATTTATAAAACCTCAGTATTTTTATGATACGAGGTGCTAAACGTGGCGATTTCGTTAAGTAGGATAGTATCTATTGCTCAGGCTAAAGAACGTAGCCTAGAAGATCGCCTCAGCATTCTGGATGCTCTTGGGGATTGCAGTTCTACGGAAATCAATGCTAACTTTTACATGATCTCTAGAACTCTTGATACTTTATTATCGCGAACATTAGCTGGAGATGCTGATGAAAGAAGAGTTTTTCTGAAGTTTATTCAAACAATGAGCGCCATCTCTGAGCGCTCAGAAGATATCTCAAAAAAATTTATCAATTTAATTCTAAATATCTACGAAACACATAGGGATTCTTTGGATATTGAGATCGTACGACATCTAATTGACGCCATAAGACATCCGCTTAGAACAATACCTCAGCTTTCATTTGGCGTATTAAAGAAAGTTTATGGAATAACTACAAGCCATAGAGACCCGCGCATTCAACTAGCTTTTATAAATTTACTCAGCGATATCGCTTGGGAGACGCCTCATATTGTTAATGATTATGCAAGTGATCTGGTAAACTTTCTTGCACAGCCGGCTCTTAAGCAAGCGACTTTAAGGGCATTAATAAGTGCTGGAAAGAGAAGTTTTTTAGCTGTTAAAAAATTCGTAACAATGATGTTAGGTAATGAAGAAACTTTAACTGACCCAACCATCTTGGATTTCTTAACTGCTTTATACTATCCATCAGAATATGCTGATTACGCTGAGAACATTTATGATAAAATTTATGAACAGTTCGTTAGAAGCAACGATGTAGAAAAAAGGTCGCTTGGAGTAAAATATTTGGCGAATCTTGTACTAAGAGAAGAACTTTATATGTTGCAAGACAGATTCTTAAACGACTTATTATCACTTATTGCAAGCGATAGACGCACAGAAATATTAATTTCCTGCTTCACAGCAGCCACCATTCCTACCTGGAATAAAAGAATAAACATCAATCCATTGTTCGCCGAAATCTTCACTGTGTTAGGAGACCCATTAACTGAAGAGAGAGTCAAAATTGCTAGCCTTGAAGCGCTCTTCAAACTTGCCTTTTTAAGGCCAGAAAAAATAGTTACAATATCCAATAAATTAGCAGAATTATTTGAAAACGAACAAAGTACAGCTGTACGAGAAAAAATGCTAGAACTCCTAGCAGCATTCTTCTCGCTAATTAAAACTCATCCAGATATCATTCACTCTATAATAAAGCTCTCCCTAACTGTAATCTCCAATCCATTGGAAAGTGATATATTAAAAATACGAGCGGGAGAAATTTTAGAAATGATCTCAAAATCAACTCCTAATCTTCTAATTGAATACTCCGATGATCTATCAAGTATCTTTGAAAAAATAAGAGAATGGGAAATAAGAGACTATCTAGTTAAAATTGCAGGAGAAATTATAGGCAGAACCGGTCGATTGGATCCCTCACTTATAAACATTATTATGAGAGGTCTATTCGACGAACTAATTTATACAGTATCTCTAACAACGCTTAATACTCTCTCATTTAAGTACCCAGCGGAAATTTCCAGATACCTTAAGGAAATAAAGCAATTCGCACCTTATATAAAACAGATAGAAGAGGAAATCATCAGAGAAGAAAGCATTGAGCATTACTACCATTATGTTGAAGAGCCAAAGAGAACTTACATTAGAATACTTACTAATATAGCTCTTTATTCTAAGAGAGAGGAAGCCACTAAAACCGTAATTAAAATACTGGTTAACTTGCTTAAGGATGAAGCAAATGAAATTATCCGAAGGGATATTTTAAATTCATTAAAAGAAATAGTTCTAATTGATAGAACATTTTTAGACACGCTTAGAGAAACCGCTAAGAAAGTAGGATTAGAAGATATCGTTTTGCAGTATGAAATGTAGAAAAAGAATGGGGATTAAAAATGATTCGTGCTGTGGGAATATATGACTCGCATGATAGGGAAATATTCTTCACAAACTATGCTAAATTTGCATTAAACTTACCCTTTGTGGCTAGCTCACTTTTAGCAATGAAAGATTTGCTAGCAAAACGCTTCGAGGATATTATTCTAAGCAGATACAGAATAGGTTTACTCTCTGAACCCGACTACTCCATCCTAGTACTTGCGGACAGATCAAATAGAGAAGAAGAAATATATGAATACACGGTTGCCGTAAACAATGCATTACACACAGTATTCGGAGAAGAAATCACAGAGAACGCGCTCAAAAATGAAGAAAAACGAGAGCAATTCGAGCAAATACTGGAAGACAATCTAAAGAAAATACCCGTAAAAATAACCTTCGTTGGTAGTGGCAATGTCGGAAAAACGACGATGGTACGTCTACTAGCCCGAGGCATCATAGCAACGGAATACATTCCTACTATATTCGCGGATGTAGAACACTTAGACACCACAATTGGTATGTTCGCGATTTCCTTATTTACCGTAGCTGGTCAGATTCAATACCGTAGGACTTGGGATGTAGTAAGCGAGGCTACGGATATTGTCATTCTAGTTCTAGATAGTACGAAGGATAATCTCAAGGAGACAAGAGAAATAATCTATCCCAATATCAAAAGACTTGCTCCTTATGCGAGATATGTCGCTATCGCTAATAAGCAAGATCAGCCCGGAGCTATTCCCCCCGCCGTTATTGAAGAGCAACTAGGTCTTCCTACTTATGGCTTAGTAGCTATTAATCCGGATGCCCGTGACAGATTGATCGCAATTCTCGAGAAAATTATTACTGAGACTCCATGAATACATTTTGTTCCGAATTTCTCTAATTTTAATTAGGCTCTTCTCTTTTTGATTGTTG
>JAHKLF010000258.1 GCA_029856615.1 Candidatus Njordarchaeota archaeon | reverse complement strand
GGGACGATTTATGTCATTGAACCTCTGGGTAGTGAAATGATCATAGATATTAAAGTAGGTGAAACCATCGTCAAGATAAAGTTACCCTTATCAATGGATCTATTAAGTATTAGCGGTAACGTTTATGTAACTCCAGATCCCGAGAGAATTCATATTTTCGATGTTAAGACGGGTAAGGCAATTTTATAACAAGAATTTATATACTTATGCGTTAGTCATTCATATAACATTTTAGTTTAATTACATACACAACTTTTAGATAAATATTCCATAGTCTTATCTCTCTAAACGCTATGGTGACAAAGATGAAAGAATTATCGTTAGAAGAACTCGTCTCGCTTTGTAAACGTCGAGGAATAATCTTCCCTAACTCTGAAATTTACGGTAGCTACGCGGGCTTCTTTGATTGGGGACCAATTGGCGTCGAACTACGGAAAAATATTGTAGATTATTGGTGGGATTTCTTTGTTAGATCCAGAGACGACGTATTTGGAATGTATGGCTCTATAATCATGCATCCAAAGGTATGGGAAGCATCCGGACACGTGGAAAGGTTCATAGATTGGCTTGTAGAATGTAAGTCATGCCACAGTAGATTCAAAGCTGAAGAAGTATTGGAAGCTGCTGGAATCAAAGTTTCCGATTATTCTCCGGAGAATCACCAGCGATTAATTATAGAGAATAATGTGAAATGCCCAGTATGCGGAGGAGAATTATCAGAAATCCGAAAATTTAATCTAATGCTCGAAACATATATTGGAGCTGTAAAGAGCGAAGAAAATATTGCTTACTTAAGGCCTGAAACTGCTCAAGGCATGTTCGTTAACTTCAAGTTATTCACAGTTTATGCCAGGAATCAATTACCCTTCGGAATCGCCCAGATCGGGAAAGTTTTCAGAAATGAGATATCACCGAGAAATTTCATTTTCAGATGTAGAGAATTTGAAATCGCTGAAATAGAATACTTCATAGACCCAGAAAAAGAAAATGACTGTCCGTTCTTCAAAGAAGTTGAAGGAATAACTGTTAAAATATGGACAAAAGAAATGCAAAAGAATGATCAGGAGCCTAAAGAAATGAGTATTGGAGACGCGTATAACGAGGGGGTATTCTCGAATCAATGGCATGCTTATTGGGTAGGAAAATCTTTGGAATGGTTAATGGATATTGGGTTAAATATTGAACATCTGAGGGCCAGAGAACATTTAGAAACAGAACTTTCCCATTATTCTATACAGACCTTCGACATCGAATATTACTTCCCCTTCTTAGGTTGGAAGGAGATAGAAGGTATAGCTAATAGGACTAATTATGACTTACGAAGACATGCAGAATTTAGCGGAGAAAAATTGTATATCACGATGGATGGTAAAAAAATCATGCCGCATGTGATTGAGCCGTCGTGGGGTGTAGAGAGAGTAGTTCTAGCGGTATTAACCGAGGCTTACTCTAAAGCAGAAGACAGAGTTGTGCTAAAATTGGTACCCAAAATAGCTCCATATAAGGTCGGAGTTTACCCATTATTAAGGAGGGAACCCTTCATTCAGAAAGCAAGAGAAGTGTATAATATGCTTAAAAGGCGGTTTGCGTGCTTCTTAGATATATCGGGTAGTATCGGTAGGAGATATGCTAGAGCTGATGAAATAGGTGTTCCCTTTGGAATAACTATAGATCATCAGACACTCGAGGATAACACAGTTACAATTAGATTTAGGGATTCAAAGGAGCAAATTAGAGTTCGAATTGGCGAGCTAGTAGAAGAGTTAAACAAATTATTATCATAACCCTCTATTTCTCTCAAACTAAAAAATAAAAAAAGGCTTTAATAGAGTTATTCGCATAGTTTCTACTTTCCAGGGTGTTCAGCAACATCTATCGCTATTGGTATGCATACTGCTAAGAATGGATCAAAATCTTCTGTGTAGATCTTCACGGCATAAGAATCTCTCAGACTTATCCATTTTTTACCTACTTCTGCTACGACTTTATTTGTTCTATCATCAATTATCTTATAATTATGTTTCGTGAACTTCCCTTTTATAGTATAAATTCTCTCTCCTTGCGGAGTTTCTATCCAGTACTCCGAGCCGATGAATTTAAGAAGCTTTCTTTTCATAATTCCCTTAACTTCGCCTTTCCAGTCTATGAATTTCATTTCCCTTCTAAGAGAAATAAACTTACCTTCTATTCTACCAACTTCATTATCTTGTTTATCCTTTATAATCACTTTAGGACCTAAGCTGAGGATTTTTCTAGTAGCTCTTCCTAATTCTTGCCCATTTTCATCACGGATTATGTAGGTATCTCTAATAGAAAGCAGCTTCTGGTCGATTATATACATATTATAGGCAAATATTTCAGGTTTTTCTTCCATTTAATACACCATAAGGAGGAGAATAATAAAAATGGGAGCGACAAAACATTTAAAAATCTTCCTATTCTACGCGCCATAAGAACGGTGATTTTCATCTGACTATATTAAGTCAGTAGAATCCTTTTTAAGCTAACATCGGGATTAATAGTATGATCACTCCGAATGAGAACGCTAAGAGATCAACTTTTATAAGATCTATTATTACTTCTCGTGTGCTTATGTTAAAATATTCTGCAGTAAATGCAAGGCATGGATGAATAGGTGATATTATATATCCAAGTATCGTTGAATAGTACATCACTGCTAAATCAAGAGGCGTGATATTCCCAAATTTTATTAGGTATATCGGTAATAATATGATGAGAGGTGTTGACACTCTCCCGGTTAAGAAGCCTAATAAGAAGCTTAAAATTAATATAAAGAACCACTTAGGTATCAATATATCACTCATAATGCTTGATACTCCCGAGCTAATAAATACATTCTGATATATGTAGATAGCCAATATTAATAGGAAAAAATCCCATGGCTTAGCTTTCCTTATGATCCTTGGAAATCTACTTAAATCTATTCTGCTTAGTATTAATCCGAAG
>JAHKLF010000257.1 GCA_029856615.1 Candidatus Njordarchaeota archaeon | reverse complement strand
TCCCTTGGTCCCTGCTTATTATACGTTAAAACGGGAGTTCCGCAGGATAAGCTTTCTAATGGAATATATCCAAAGGGTTCATGAGTGAAGGGGAATAATGTGAATAGGGCATTAGAGTAGAGATCAATTAGTTCTTCCGTATTTACATGCCCCAAGAACTCAAAATTTTTTCTTTTAATCAACGATCGCGGAATACTTCGTCTCTTTGAGCCAAAAGCTTTAATCTTTATACCCTTTCTGGATAAAGAAAGAAGAGCATCAAAGTCTGTTTCTTTACCAACATATGTTAAGACATAATCTTCTGAGGGGCTATTTGTAGTAGGCCTAAAAAGTGATGTCTCTAATGGTGGGTATATAATATAATCTGGTTTTATCCCAAAGTCTTCATACATTGAAGAAGTAAACTTACTATTAGCGATAAGTACTTGTGCTAACCGACGCATTTCCATTATATGTCTTTTATCAAATAACTTGAGGAACGGATAAACGAACCGAGATGCTACAAGATAAGCTGGGGAATAGTATCTCCAGTCCATATCTGCGAATGCATGAGTAAACGGGCCTTGACAATACCAAACATGCGAAGGGACTCTTGCTAAATTGCTAAAGTTCAAAACAATGGCATTTTCCCGCGGAATGTTTTTCAGTAAAAATTCAACATAATGAGATATATTAGAGAGTAATTCATCAAGAGTCCATAAGAAAAACATATTTTTAGAGGAATCCTTAAAGATTTCACGAATCTTAAAATCTATCGGTAATATACCATTTCCATCTAGGATCCCCTGAACCAGAGGACCTATTCTAGGAGATACAAAAAAGACCTTATAACCATTTTCTGATAATTTCTTTGACAGTAATATTGGAGGCCTTGCTGGACCGTAATCATTCGGCGCGGGATCACTTATTATCACGAACGTATTACTCAAAGAACGCACCTATCGTATCCTTTTTCCTGAGTATACGTTATGATCCCTCGAAGCGATTAACTACAAATATAGACAAGAAAAACTAGAAAAATGTTATTACCAAGTGAATAAGTAGACAATTAAACAAAGACACAGATTTTTCATAACAGTAATAAAAACATGAGAGAAAAAGAAAAAATTTAGCTGAAAGATGGTTTACCGAATTCTTCCTCTTCCTCGCCTTTCTTCTCCTTTTCTTTCTCCTCCTTCCTAGGCTTACTAGCAATAACGTCATCAATTCTAAGAATAGTGATAGCTGCTTCTGTGGCCGTGGTTAATACGTATTTCTTTACCCTCAAGGGATCTAAGAGACCTACCTCGAATATATTAACTACCTGACCTTTAGATGCATCGAAGCCCCATTTTCCTCTCTCTTCCTCACTAAAGTTTGCCTTTTTCAATTCAGCTTCAAACTTTATGATGTCTTCTCCCATATTTTCAACTAGAGCCTTAGGTATTGATAATAAGGCATCAGCATAAGCCTTTATGACTTTCTTCTCTTTCCCTGTTAAGGTAGGCTCCTTGTCGGCCCACTCTCTTAGATAATGATAAAGCGCCACTTCCGTAGCTCCGGCTCCAGGGGCGATCATTTTATCCTCAAGGACATCCTTAAGTACATTCAGAGCATCCTTAATGGCTCGTTCAGCTTCATCGGTTATATGTTTGCTTGCACCTCTTATAACGATAGTGGCAGCTTTTGGATTCTTGCATTCCCTGACGTAGATCATTTGATCTTCTCCGACTTTGCGTTGTTCTACTACACCAGCAAAACCTAAGTCATCTTCGCTTAGGTCATCAATCGAATTAACAATCTTAGCTCCAGTAGCTTTACTGAGTAGTAACATATCGGCTCTTCTTACTCTCCTAGCAGCCATGATTCCGTTCTTAGCCATAATGTCTTGCGCTAAATCGCTGATGCCACGTTGGCAGAATACTACGTCGACATTGAGATCAATTAGCTTTTGAACCATTTTCTCAATCGCTTCTTTCTCTTTCTTCTTCAAAGTTTCTAGAGCCTCCAATCCTCTTAGGGTGACATTGCTTGTGACATCGGCCTTTTCTACTTCTATATTCTGATTGATGAGGGCTACTCTTGCATTCTTCTTAACCTTTGGCATCTCTGGATGCACTACTTTTTTATCTACAACAACGCCCTCTACGCATTCGCTATCTAATAAAGTTCTACCTTCTTTCTGAATTATACTGATGAGATCTAGATCCAAATAGTTTCTTTCTGGATCATAAGCTAACTTAGCAGCCTCATATGCTAAGTCTGCGAAATATTCACGTACCTCATGAGGAAGCTTACTATTAAGGGAGCTGATTGCTACACGTTTGAGAATGTCTACATCCTTATCAATGTCAATTTTTCGAGCTAATTTTTGATCTAAGAACTCACGAGCTTTGTCTAGTGCCTTCTTATAAGCATTTACAACTATTATTGGATGAATACCCTGATCAAGCAGTTTTTCTGCTTGCGCTAAAAGCTCACCTGCTAAGACAGCAACACTTGTAGTACCATCACCAGCGATGTTATCTTGAGCCTTTGCAGCTTGTACCATTAATTTTGCGGCGGGATGAGTCACATCTAGTTCGTCTAGTATGGTTGCTCCATCATTAGTAATTACAATATCGCCAAGAGAGTCCACTAGCATTTTATTCATACCACGGGGACCAAGTGTAGATCTAACTATTTCAGAAACCGCTCGAGCAGCGCTTATATTACTATACAATGCTCTTTTTCCTCTCTCTCTGCGCGTATCTTCCTTGAGAACTAGTACAGGAATCTGAGCCGTACCCGGTGCATAAGCCATTATAGTTCACCTTTACTATGGGGTTATTCATACATAGACTTAACTTACATGGTAATCTGTTTTAAAGAATCTACCATTATAGTGTATCAAAACTGGTTCAAAGGTATTTAACTTTTTCTCTAGATAAGAGCCCATCCCATAATTCTGACTTATATTTCTGGATGCCTCATGGCTTGTCTAGTCTGT
>JAHKLF010000256.1 GCA_029856615.1 Candidatus Njordarchaeota archaeon | reverse complement strand
GGGGGGGATCCAACTAATTCCTCAAAAAATTTTGAAAACTCCTCTAATTCTTTCTCTACATAATAGGCGTTTCTAAATTTAATCAAACTTTTTGACTCTTCCAAAAGCTGTCCCAATTTTATTTGCGGATTAATGCCTTTAACACCATAATAATTCGCAGCAATACTCTCTGGAATACATTCAACACAAGCTAAATCGGATTCAAGTCTGAAGCTAGGAATCTTCCAGTCACAATTTGGACATAATCTTTCAAAAATCGCGACAACCTCGCTATCTCTCACTTTCTTTGCGGTACTCTTGATAATTGAGCTTACTATTGGATCCCCACCAAGTACTTTAATTGTCTTTTTCACGCTTTTCACCCGTCGAATGTAATTTCCTCTTGATCGCCCTAAATGCCAATTTGAATGGGGATAACATATCCGCTAGATAATAAATTAGGAGCCTCAGAAATCCAATTTGTCCACCAAGTGTAGGCAGTATGGGCATTCCAATTGTTTTTATCTTCTTCTCTGGTTCACTAAAAATCGCTGAAATTATAAGTTTAGCATCGCATTTAGGGCATCGCTCATCAATGACAATCATCCCCACGTATTCTCCCGTTCTTCTTTCTCTTATTTTACTAAACCCACAAGATGCATTTGTGCACGTAAGTTTGGCAAATACCTTATACCTTCCAGCACCTGGCACTGCTATATTCTTAGCTTCATGAATAGCAATTGAACCCTCTCTGAAGAAAAGTGAACCTATGAATAGAGAGAAAAGCACCCAGAGAAAAGCTTGTGATCCCGCCATATTCATATAAAAGGGTATCCCCGCAATTATAGCAATACCAATTATAATTAGAACAATTCCAAGAATCCTCCTTCTGCGTCTAAGGGTGTCCAACATTTTTAGATCTTCAGCTCCTAAGAATCTCACGATTTCTCGTACTTCATCAACATCATGTCCAACAGTTTGACCTCTCAATGCCAAAAATTTCCCCTCAGCCAATCTAATTTGAAACCCTATTTAAATCAACAAGCAGGGTAAAGAAATTTAAACATATTAGGTTTTGAAATAACACTCCCTCCCCCCATATGAAAAAACCACACCCAATGCACTATCTCGGGTCACAGAAGTGGAGAAAATTACTTATCTCATTTCACAGTTTTTGAAAATCCTCCTTTCAATACCTAATATTTCCCAAACCGTTGGGGCATCATCTGGATAAAATGACTGTATATCCTTAACTATCATTACCAGTTTTCCAGTCGCATCATGAATCGACCCTGGCATTCTCAGTAATCGTACAGTATCCATCGTAACCTTCTTATCAATTCTCGGTAACTTCTTTATAGCTTCCCTCCATAGTTCTCTTGCAATCTTCTTGTCTTGTTTCATTAACTCTGAAAAATCTTTCTTTACGATGATCTTAAATATTCTACGCTGATAACTCAAGGGAATAGTCTCCTCTAACGGATTATCTGGACTAATATACGATGCAATAGCATCACGCACCTCTTCATCAAACCTCAACGTCACTGCATCGGAAACCCAAGCATGAAGACCCCTCCTCCCAGAGAAAACCCAGGTTATCTTTGAGAAACCAAAATCTTCTCTTAAAGTCTCATCAATTACTAATGCGGCGTCAACAATAAGCGGCCAACAATTCCGGCATACATGATCTTTCCCCTTACCACAAGTCCTAATATCATCGTAATCCGTTAAATCTAAATCGAAAACGAGTTCCCTACCAAGCCATGTTAACTTCGTTATCGAGGTCTTAGGAGTCGGTGGAGGATCATACATAGCGCCGACATAAGCAGCCTTAACACCATGCTCAATCATAAATTCCTTAAGATCAATAGGCGTCTTAAAGGAATAATTCCTAACGAATTTCTCCTCCTCACCCTCCCATACTATAAACCCAAACTCCCGATTACCAAAGCCCTTCGTTCCAATTACTTGAAGAAGAGGATGAAGAGAAAACTTGCGCGAGTAATATTCAGACAATATCTTCCTGGACAACACTCTCAAACTCATACCCCAAGAACGAATTTACGCGTGCGTGGCCTTAATTTGATAATTGTTGGAGCACCGCACCTAGGACACATTATTAAATTTAACTCCCCAAAATACTCATCACTAATATTAAAGACATACTTACACTTCAAACACATGTAATAAGATTTTGCCTTCGGAGGCAAACCATCAGTCTCCCTAACCATCCTGATCACCACAAGTAAAAATAAGCCACAAGGGGAATAAAAAGTTTCACAAATGATGAGCAATATAATGGGGCCGGCGGGATTCGAACCCGCGACCACCGGCGCCCAAAGCCGGCATCCTTCCTGGCTAGACTACGGCCCCAGAAGATCTCATTAAGCTTTTTTCATCTGAAGTTCTTCTTTAATAGAATTATTTTATAAAAGTTTACTGGTTTTAATCTCGCAGGAAATCCATCACAGATGCCTTCCTACGAATATTTCCCATCAGAATATAATTTAGGTAGGTTTAAATGAAACAAATGAAAGGAAATAGAGCCCCCAGTTATAACATAAGCAAAACTAAGAGCATACCATTAGAAAACTAATAACAAATAAATAACAACCTCCGGAAAAAGCTGTCAGAAAAAAGGTTATGATGGAAGTTGGTGCCCCGGGCGGGATTTGAACCCGCGTCGCCGGCTTGAAAGGCCGGCATGCTTGACCGGGTTATGCGCTCAATCTCTCATCTCATAGCTCGAGACTGAGCTCTACACCACCGGGGCGCCTTTCTCTGGTGGAAGATTTTTGGGTTTTTATCCAATGAAATGGAATTTTTGATTCTAGTGATATTTTTTAATTTCTTCTTTTATCTCTATTGGATTTTGTTTTTAAGATTTACTATCCTACTAAAGCTAAACATCATTTGAATCAGCTTATTAATGGTTAATTAAAAAGCTAGAGACTCAGATTTTTATGCGAAATCAATAGATCTTAGATGAAAAATAGCTAACTATGCACTCCCT
>JAHKLF010000255.1 GCA_029856615.1 Candidatus Njordarchaeota archaeon | reverse complement strand
GCTCTTTACCATGGATTATACTTTCTCCCGCAAAATATTTATCCACAATTCTCTGGGGACGAATATCAATCTCTCCGCACTTTATTCCTCCACCTATAAATTGGCCCGTTCACTGGTACGATATTCTAGTGGTGTTAGGAGCTCCGTACTGGGCAATTTACGCTTTGGGATTTCTCACGTTTACTTCTGTGGGATTGATCTTAATCGAAATAGCAAATATTGGACTTGCAGTTCATTGGCATCGAGAAAGAACCTTTACATGGAAAAGACTCCTTGACCTCGTCCTTTACACTTCAATTCTGAGCCACCTATTCCTACCACGAGGCGTATATAAATACTACTTTACGCTTCATGTTCCACTAGTCATTCTATGGCTTTGCTTTCATTTTAGATCAAGAATAACTAGTGAGCCTAAGAGAATGCTAATAAAATTTCTGCTATTCTCTCTACTGATCCTGCTTCTCCATCGCTTGGTATACTTGCTCGCAATATGGATCTTACTTTTCGTGATGCTGAGAATAGAACCTTGTAGAATGTATCAAGACGCTTTTAAAGACATATAGTTAAAAATGACAATATCATCTTGATCTCTTATGCACCGTACAACTTCCTAGTAAAGAAAATTACTACTATCTCAAAATTAATTTTTAGACGAATAGTTGATCTGTCAGTTTCTATTAAGATCAATACGGTAATTTTTCCAGCCTCATTAACTCTTTTAAAAGCCTCTCAATTTCCCTCTTTGACAAAAATCCACTATTTACCAGATATTCTATAAATTCGCGCGGTGTATAGATTTGTGCTAATTTCTTCACTTCTTCGCGCTGAAAATCCTTATCCCCCGAGACTATAGGTATATTTAAATTAACAGCACATGCTAATAGTGACTTATCCTCATAATCCTTAAGTAAGTCTGCAAACTTTTTTATTTCCCTCTCATACACTTCCTTAGGAATCCATTCAATATCTAATACATTCAAAGTAAAATCTACTTCCTTATCAGAGTAAGCCAATTTATATTTGAGGATTCGAATGATCTCATCGCGGATACTTTCAGGTGATAAAGTTTGATCTTCTTGAGTATCCCAAGATATATTATTAAGCCAGGAATTGAAGCTATTTTATAGAGAGCCGAAAATATGACATTAGAATCCACTAATATCTCAGTCTCATGATTCATTAAGTATGTCCTCCAGTGTCAGCTTCATTTCTCTCAGTTTCTCCTTAAAGAGAACACTTGCTTCCAGAAATCTCATCTTTTTGTATTCTCTAATCAACATAGAGATTAATTCATCAAAATTTTTCACGCCAGTTTCTATCTTAAGCTTATGCAGCTCAGCTCTCGTTTTTTTGGAGACCGCTATTGTAGTCTTCACTTAGATCACCCATGAATATATAGAGTTATAAAAACATAAAAATATACTTCGCTCACCAAATATGAATAAATTAAAAATTAATGATAAGAATTACTTCAATGATGTCGCAAATGAAGATAATGTTAAGCAAATAAGAGATGTTGAATTATTATAAAGAAAAAGTTTTGCATAATGATTCTGGGGGACAAATTATAGTTCTTAAGAGCTAATATGATTCTTCATCACTGATATCCTCCTTTTTATTTTTGCTAGTATTGATGTATACTCTAATACTAGAAAGATTATCCATGCCAACATAATTTCATATTTGTAGAACTCCAGGAACGTCATAAGATCTAATGAAACAACATGAAAAACGTTGATTATGATCGTTCTCTCTTGATCATAGTATCTCCTCCAACCCGCACTGTTTTTATTAAATACGAATTCTATCTCCCCCGATCCTGAGATCTTCTTAGTTTCCGAAAACTCTATTTTAACCCCACCTTTTAGCCCAAAGCCCATTATTCTCCAGCTAGAACTATAATTCAATGCTATACCCTCATTATGTGTGTGATTAAAATAATGGAGCTCTATTGTTATATTTCCGGCCTCAAATCCGTTTATTATGGAGATAAAACTAAATTCACGGCTTCTAGTAGGAGTGACGTTGTAGGTTGAATATCCATTATATTTTGCTACCACATAATCAAGAAGCCTTTTACCGGTTTCAGTATAATAATTTAGAACGAATAACCCCGATCCAATTGCGACGAGAGTATGATTCTTAAACCACCATAAACCAATAACGTTGGTCAAACATATGTCAGCTATAGTATATAACAAAATGGGATTTCTAATTGAAACTATTCTAATAGATTCAATCAGATAGAATCCCCCATTTAATTCCTCGTCCCGAAATTCGGTTACTTCTTCCTTTAGAATGTCCGCTATAGAGTTGTGGAAAGATGATAACTCGTAATCTGGAGGAATCGTTCGATAGTTCGCTTGCCAAACTATGCTTACCACAGCGAAAATTATGAGAGCTATTAAGAAAACTTTCTTCATATTTTTGCTTGAAATAGATCGAGAGATTATAGAAAGAAACGGAAATAGAACTATGTTGGTGAATATCCGTAAAATAATGATTGTTATCAGACTCCAAAATGTAAATGGATGTAAATAGGCGAGAGCATTAGGGCCAAAGATCATGAACAACCGCGAGAAAATCGTTAAAACATAGAGAATCAGTGCAATAAGTCCTATAAGAAATACAACTACGTACTTAACAAGAGAATCCATACTATTAATGGGTATTATTCGATCAATTGTTATGGCCAATAAACAAGCTAAAATTATGCCTAATACAAAGAAATTCGTGAGATATAAAAGGAAAATCATGAATATTATTGCGGGTATCAATGTGAGATTCCGCATAATCCCACCTAAACAACATGATATTATACTCTTTTAATAATTACATATATAAAATGATATACATTCATACATAAAAAATTTTAGCAAGAGGATATTTAAACGATGATTATGAAAGTTTATTTCGGAGAGCGAATTAGTCTGATTATGTATAGTGGAATAACTATGAGGAATGATATCACACAGATTCCATATACAGTTATAGG
>JAHKLF010000254.1 GCA_029856615.1 Candidatus Njordarchaeota archaeon | reverse complement strand
AATAACACCATATCCAAGAAGAACAAGAGCAATAGCAAGCCCATTTCTCAAAATTGATGTAGTTATAAAGAAGAAAGCCGCAATCTTTGCCCTACTAATTCCAATGAAGTAATTCAATCCAACAACTTGCATAGCCATGGCAAAAATCATAAGTGAAGCTATTTTTAAAAGCAAAGATAACTCTGCCTTTTGTAAAAAGCTCGCTATAAGATCAGAGAAAAATATAAGAAAACCTCCCAAACATACCGCCATAATACCCTCAAAAATCATTACCGCCTTTACGTATCTTGCACGCTCACTTTTATCCTTAGTACGCGCCACATACCTTATTAGCGTAACACCCATACCAAAAGTTTCGATTATTTGTATGATTGCGACTATGAAAAAAACCGCGGAATATAATCCATAATTAGCGGTTCCAAGAAGCCTAGCAATGATTATCATAGCACCAGCAGAGATAAGGGAAGCAACAGCAAACCCAAGACTAAGCCAAAAAGTAGCCCTAGCACACTTAATCATTACATCCAATGTAATCTCCATTATTACATGCTCAAATAAATGAAACAATACCTAAATGATTAATACTAGATGCTATTCTTCAAAATCGCCGAAAAATTCCTAATTAATGTCCAAATTTTGGGAAATAAGACCAAAAAGAACTAAACATAGCAGGGAATTTTATGGTTACAAACATGCTATGTTAAAAACTTTTCTTCTATTATCAAACCATTAACTACAATAACTCACAATTAATCGTTGAGGTTGATTAGGAAGATATAGAAATGTGGTTTTAAAAGGTTGTCTTAATTTTCTCCTTCAAAGGGACGCATAAAGAAAAAAGCTTTAATCTTCCACTTATATGCTTTACTAAAATCTCAACTGTTCACTTTGTAGAATTATCTATTTCCAAGAACCTTAAAAGTTTTAACTAATGTGGCAGTATTTACTTAATCGTCAATAATATTCTCAAGAATAAATCTATTTAACATCTTAACACAAAGCCTTTCACGGCTTGACTCCATTGTGTTTTTCACATCAATTTCGAAAACTTTACATCTTTTACAAATCGTCTTCCAACATTTCTTGCATATAATTAAACCCATTATTGGGCAATGCTTGTACCTAATACTCCTTAAGCGCAAATAATTATCACATAATGGCATATCACAGTTGTATTTTTGCCAGAAACCTAGCCATAAGCCAAAATATGCTAAAAAAAACGCAATTAAAGAAGTAAAAAATATGATGAAAATCGCGAGTGGATTATTGTATATCATACAAAGGGGATACAGATTAAAGTTGTTCGAATATATTGCAATTATAATGTTCAGTATCATTATGATTATTGATATGAAAGCAAGTATTGCCTGTAAATTCTGCCCTTTCTTAAATGACAAGTGAAATTGTACATAAGCAAACTTGTATAAAATTCTACCAGTAAGTAAAAGGGATGAGATCATTACTGACATAAATAACGAGATTTCTTTATACATCATCCAAATGTATACTGCTAAAAAAGAAAGTGATATGCTTAACAACGGAATAAATGTGTCTAAATAGTCTACTGGATTCTCCTCGCCAACACCGTGCATTAATGCCAAATACCCTTTATTGCTATCATCGATTTGATAAAGGTATATCTTAATATACTTTTCTCCTTTTTTCTTGGGATAAGTCTCAAGTAAGAAATTTCCTTTCGTAAACCTTGATCGTAATCGAGAATAATATTTTTCTACTATTATTGTCTCTTTCACGAAATAACCTGCTGGGATATATAGAATTAAAGACAAAGCGTATCTTTCAAACGGTTTACGTTCACCTAATGGTATAATTGCATTAGATATAAGTAGGGAGAAATTAATATATGTACCTTTCTTGACTTCTCTTCTAGTTATGATTTGAACAACAGTAAAAGTACCTCCTCTCACTCTTTCACTTGTAATTTCAATACGAAAAAGATTAGTATCGCACGAGTAATTTAGAATCATCAAAGGACGCACTTTATCTGAAAATCTAAAAGGATTTTCGTACGAAAAGTTCGTTCCTAATTTGATAAGTATAATTGTATTTTCCTTTACATTGGATACAGTCCTTAGCTTGAATGTAAATTTCGCTACAGTATCTCCCGAGCTATATTCAATCTCAATTAAATTACAATTCTTTGAAAAATATTTCGCATACTCTAATTGAACATGAAAATGTCTCTGGTAAGCCGTGAGCTTTTTAAGTATTGCTATCACCAAAACTTTTAAGTTTATTTAAAAACAACTTATGACAATTCCTCTGTATATATTTTTTAAAGACATTAATGTTATACAATTATGAGCACACATGACAAAGAAGATTACCAGAATGATGGATCTAACAAGCAAATTAACAGAAGAAAACTAGTAGAAATGATAAGAGAAACAAGATTCGGGAAAAACTAGAAGCTACACTGCTCACGCCGTAGAGCAATAGAAATATTAAAGGAGGAAGAGTACCAACCAATCTTACATAAGACATTACTACCGCGAGAAGCGCAGAAGATTATTCACGCACCGACAAAAGCAATATTTGAAAAGAAACTAATAAGCGCAAGAGATATAGTACTTATAGCATGCTTCCCCCAAAGCTAAGAATGAGCATAAGCACAATAAGCAAAGAATTAAGAATAGACAGAAAAACAGTCCAAAGAACAGCAAAAGAGGTACTAAAAGCAAGCGAAGCTATTCAGAAGCTTGCTGAGGCGCATTTCCGCCAGTAGAGGTCAATGAAGTCTACTAAACGCTAGATTAGAAAATATTAAAAATTAGAAGACAGATTAAAGACGAGAGAACACTGAACATGTCGGACGAACAGGGTTCCAATTTTTATCATCGTGAACAGAGCTACAAAGACTGTAATCTTTTTGTAGCAGAGCCTTCTGTGAATTCCGATAAGATTAAGCATAGGGTTCTCACGCTTATGGCCTCCGTGAGATCTATTATAACTGATGAGCTCCAGTCATTCTGTTGTTT
>JAHKLF010000253.1 GCA_029856615.1 Candidatus Njordarchaeota archaeon | reverse complement strand
ATGCCTCTCTTTACGCCAAGATAATAAATACTACTGAGGGAGAAAATGCAACATTGCAAATGTTAAGGCTTTGGTACAATGAGACATCAAAGGTATATCATGCCAATAATACAATAGATCCAAATATACCGCCTGGTATCTATAGTATTAATATTAAGCTACACCTGCTCTTTAATAAATCAGAGATGACTATTCATACGCAGCCTGAGCAACTTTTAATAGAGATAATAGGAACTCTTAAGATTACGAGCTGGAGTACTCCTCAGAAAATCTATACAAAATCAGATGCAATAATAAAATTCTCAGTCGTATGTGTAGATAATGAGAAACTTATAACCGGTCTTCTTTTACAAGCAAATGTAACCGCGAAGGACTATAATTATACAGTTTTGGCGGCAGAGATTAGTAATGCTATTTATCAAATCGTATTTACCCCACCAAAAGCTGGAAAATACAATATAACGGTTTACAGAGTCTCCGATAAAATGTTTCTTGGATCTCTTCTAATATCAGTTAGTGAAAAACCCTCACCCCATATTGAACCCATAGAACTTTATGGTGCGCAGATATCAGCTGTATTAATAATTCTCGCTGTTCTTGCATATCTTATCTTAGGCGCCATAATTACTAGAAAGATTCCTAGAAGATATCTTGTAAAGAGGATTAGAAAAAGGGGCGGTAGCTAAAATCAGAGGTTTCTTTTTACAAATCTTTCTATTTTATCCAATGCTTCACTTAATATTTCTACGGGGGGCAAAAAGACCATTCTGAAGTGACCTACACCATACTTTCCAAAACCAGATCCGTGGACGACCAAAATTTTTTCTTCTTTAACCAAATCTATTACAAAACGTTTATCGTCATTAGCATATTTAGGAATGTTAATCCGAGGGAATATATAAAAAGCCCCTTTTGGTAATTGAGTTGATAGGCCTTCTATTTCGTTAAACCGCCTATAGGTGAAATCTCTCCTTTCGCGAAGCTTACTCACCATATCTTTTATATGATCGTCTGATCCCAAAAAAGCTGCTACAGCAGCTTTCTGAGCTGGAGTAAAACCAGAAATTCTGACCATGAGAAATTTGTAAATACCACGCCAAATTTCATGCAAAATGTCCTCAGGGTCCCATCTATACATATATCCAATACGCCAACCCGTTGCTAAGTAAACTTTGCTTAAACCATATAGGACAATAACGGGTACATCACCAGCTAGAGAAGCGGCGTTAGGCGCTTTAGCTCCCTCAAAAACTATTTTATCATAGATCTCATCAGAAATGACAAATAATCCATATTCTCCCGCTATGTTAATTATTTCCTTCACAAGTTTTTTATCACAGAGAGCTCCGGTAGGGTTGTTTGGATTAATGATGAGAATAGCCTTAGTTTTATCCGTTATTTTACGTCTGATATCATCCAAATCTGGAATCCAACCTTCTTCCTCAATAGTTCGATATTCTATGGGGCGGATTCCGTAAAATTCGGCGGAGGATATGTATGGAGGATATGCGGGGCTAGGTACGAGTAACTCATCTCCCGGGCAAAATGCGGCAGCTAGTATGGCTAATATTGCCTCGGCGGTACCATTAGTTACAAAAACATCCTCAGTACTTATTAAGATACCGTTATCTCTTTTTTCACGGAGTACAATGGCTTCCCGTAATTCATCCAATCCCGCGCTTGGACCATAAAAATTGTACCCTTCTTCAATGGCTTGAATGAACGCTTCTCTCATATGCTTAGGGACTTTAAAATCGTATTTGAGCGGATCCCCTATATTGAGATAAATTATCTTCTCCTTTGTTTTTTTCTCAATTTCCTTTGCAATTTCTAAAACATCGCGTATAGCATAAGTAATTCTCGCTACCCTCTCGGGCGGCTTTAGAATTCTTCGCGGCATCTTTATACCCTATGTTAGTACTGTCTCTCATCATGATTTGTTTTTAAAATAAATTTATTTCTAATGTAATAATTTGTCATTTAGTTTTTCTAATTATTCATCATCATATGAGTTGATTTAAGATGGGTTACCACATACTTACCGGAGGGTACCTATCAAGAGAACTCACGCAGATCAGAAGAATATACCATTATTCGGAGAGCATAATAATGAGATTAGCTTTCTATTATGGAATTTTCAGAGCGATTAGGTTAATAGAGGCTCTAAGAAGACCGCCAAAAAAATTAGCTATACGTATTAATACTTTAAGGTCCTCTCCTGATAGAGTACTAGAAGAACTGCGCAGTGCGGGTATAAAAGCCTATCCATCTAAAATTTACCGTGAAGTAATTTTTGTAGATATAGAAGGGCCTTTTAATGTTAAAAGGGTAGATAAGAAGATTGTAGCTAAGGATAAATCCGCAGAAGGGGTTATGATGGGGGCAAATTTATATGCTCCAGGAGTATTAGAAGTTGGAGATGGCATAAAAATAGGCGATGAGGTAAATGTAGTAACGAGATTCGGTGAAATAATAGCATATGGGATATCCCAAGTTTCGTCAGAAGAAAAAGCGATAAAAGGATTAATAGTGGAGGTTAAGGAGAGCATATTCAGGATACCAAACCTCAAAGTTTTACGACCATTTATGATGGGTGAGGCTTACCCCGCAAGCTTAGTAGCCACAGAGGCAATAAAGTGGTTAAGACCCAACGAGGATGAACGTATATTGTGCATATCACCATCTGCTGAAGATCTTATGTACATTATTCAGTTGACTGGAGGAAATGCGGACATAACAGTAATTAGCAAAACCGATCTCGAGGAAATAAAAATAAGAGAATCCCTAAGAAAGATGAAGATGAATAAATATGAGAGAAAAATAAGGTGGCACGCTATAGATTACAAATATTTAAAATTTGATCCCGAATCTTACGATGCTATATTTGTGACGCCGAGAAGTTCGAAGATAGGCCTAAGGCCTAGGATATCAGCATTTCTCAAGGAAGATGATATAATTAACCTAATGCGCGATGCAAAAAGACTACTGGATAAGGTAGTCCCAGCGCT
>JAHKLF010000252.1 GCA_029856615.1 Candidatus Njordarchaeota archaeon | reverse complement strand
TTGAGGTGGAGTACATAGTATTTGAAGATGAGGGGCATGGATTTACTAAGGAGAAGAATATTAGAATTGCTGAAAAAGCTGTAATTAATTTTATAATTAAGCATGTAAGCTCGTAATTGCCGCGAGAATTGGACTTGCGCTTTGATAGCGAGTTTTCATTAGTTAATTTTATTTAGAATAAAGTATGCTTTTGTCAGCTACAATTAAGAATTATAATATTAGCCTAATGATAATATTACGACTTTGCTTTTTTGCGCATTCATAAACTCGTGAAACCATGTGAACTTTTCGTCTGTAACACAAAATTCATATTAATAATAAGCTGGAAAACTTAACATCAAATAATCAGTGGGCTGTGAGCATGAACGCTGTTTTCACAGCACCTGAACTACATATTGTCTATCTTATTGCGATTAATCTAACTGACTTACTAAGCGAATATAACTTTGATGTAGAGAGGTTTTTAGAGGAGATGAAAAAGAATAGAAAAGTGGAGGGTTCATATATTCCCGCTGAAGTCACTAAAAAATTGCAAAGAGACCCCAGATTTTTCGAACAGATAAGTGATGATAACAAGTTATTCTATGCATCAGATGTTGAGTATTTTGAGGAGGACTACTTAAGATTGCGACGCTTCGGAAGAATTGATCTAATGGATCATCAAGCGGTTATAACAACGAAGAGTAACTCGATTAAGTGCAAAATTAAACCTTTCCTAACAGCATTTAATGTCGGTGTAGGCATCTATAAACTGTGGATTCTTGGACCTGACGGTAGAGAAGGGATAAAAAATGCGTTCAAAAAAGATATTATAGATCTTTGCTTTATAGATGAGGTACAAATAACAATAAATGGTCAAACAATGAAAATGACCGATTTTATTCTGCATGAAATAACTTCTCTTTTTAATGGAAAAGTACCTCTTAAGAGAGAAGAGCTCCACGAAAGTATGTTAACGATGATCTTTATAAAGGATTTTCCCTTTAAGTCTGGTAAAGTACCAGAAGATTTCATTAGTCAGTATAAGGGGGATATTTTCGATATATTGACGCTTCCTGATAGATATTACCAACATGGGATATATGACTACCATAAAACGCGAACTGAGGATTATATTAATGAAGTACTGCATAACATATCTGTGAGAAGCGATTTTCCTGTGTTCGTATCAAATAATAGATTCTTGGGCATAAAAATTATGACAGATAAACCAGACTACGGTTTTCATAAAAGAATAGTATTTAACATCGTGCTGTATTCAAACGCATTACTTCAATTAAAATTATTAAAGAATATAAATGCTCAATTATCCGATATAATAAAGAGTCCAGAAGAACTATCCTTGGGAAGATTAGTGAGTATGAGGGAATCTGTCTTCAAGGACTTGGAGGAATATATCAATACACGGATTCAAAGATATGAAATTTGGCGCAAAGCAATGATGGATGCTGCTAAAGAGCTTGGAATTCCAGAGCTATACCAAGCAACTAAAGAACGAATGGATATGTTAAATATGTATATCCAAACAGCTTATCAGAGATCATCGAATATTTTATTTATTATACTAAACAGCCTTGTCATTATCGGGGCTGTTCTTAACATATTAAATTACTTTTTTATGGGCCTTAATCCCATAGTAGCCATATTTCTCGTAATCATCGCTCTAATAATATGGTTGCTAATCTCGTATAAGTATTTTGCTAAGTATATAAAATAACTAAAATTATCTCTCATTTATTCGAAAATGATTATTATCCAGGTGATCAAAAATGGAGACAACATTCGTATTATTTGGCTATGGAGACGTGGGAAAAAATAAATTTACTCCAGCCTTAATGCACTATCTACAATTAATTAAAAGAAAAGAGAAAATGTTCCCTTTACTCGCTAATATTGATATTCTTAATTATTTGATAGTCGATGTAGATGAGAGCAAGAGAAAAGAAATAACTTATTTGCAGGAGAAAGCGAGAAGGGAGGAGATTCCTATTGAAGTAAAATTCTTTAACTTTAATTCACCAAAAGATCGCGAAGAGTTTTCTTCATTGCTAGCTGAGCACAGAGTTTCGCTAGCTTATATTGCTTCTCCCAACAAGACGCATGCGAAGTATATTGATTTACTCGTAGATAAAAGTGAACTCATATTAGTGGAGAAGCCTTTAGTAGATCATAAGCATGAAATAGAAAGCATAATAAGGAAGCATGGCACCAAGAAACTCGCAAAGGTGAGACTGATAGATCATTACTTATTTAAAGATGTAACGATGGTTTATCTAAGAGAACTTGGAACATTTCTCGGAAGAATTGGTGGAATAGAAGAAGTTGAATTCTTTCTGCTGGAGCCAAATCCAATAAGAGAAAGCAGAAAATGGCTGTATGGTAGTGGCATGATTCGGGATTTAGGATCACATTTTTTCTCCATTGTATTAAAGCATTATGAGTTGGGAGTAAATGAATTCGATCCTAATAAGTTTAAAATCACGGATGTCAAGAAGGCCGTATATGATAGAAGTTATATTCCAGAGGATATAAAGAATCCAAAGGAAACTTTTGCTATAATTGAGCTAGAAATAGACGGGATAAAGGGAAAGGTAAGCGTAGGGAAAGGCTTAGACATAACAAGAAAACAGTTTATTCTTCGCGGGAGTGGAGCTTCGCTGATCATTGATTTTGCTAGAAATGAAATCACATTACGGATTTCTAATCGCATTGAGAAAGTATATCAAAAAGATGTATTTCGATACCACGAATACCACAATATACTATATGGAATTCTCAATTTAGACAATAAAATAGGATTATCATTTGATATGGCTGTTAAGGAAGTTGAACTATTTGAAGAGACAGACAAATTTGCTATTAGTAAAACGTATAGGATTGGTGAAATACCGTTTAATGCATGAAAAATTTTAATTTTTATTACAATTCTATGGATCTCATACTCGCAACATTTTTCAAGCATATTTGCTTATAGGTTTCTAGGCAGTGATCTTTGGCACCTTTCATTTTTATGCTTTTACTC
>JAHKLF010000251.1 GCA_029856615.1 Candidatus Njordarchaeota archaeon | reverse complement strand
GTTTATCTGCCATAATAGAAGAAAATTGCATCAAAGTGTTTTCTGGTAGATAAGGAATTAAATATAGCAAAGATAAAATGACTTTGTCAGAGAATACTGTGACATAGCGTTTTGAATAGCTAATAAAAGTGTTTAACAATTCGTCATTCAAGAGTACGTTATTCAAATATTTTGTGATGTAATTAATCTTTCCTCTGTAAAAACCATAAGCAAATTTATATAGAGTTTCTAGAATGTGTTTCTTGTTTTTATCCTTAAATCGTGGGATGTCACATCTTCTTCGCGATGAGATAGCATTATCCATGATTAAATTGACATATGTGCGCAAATTTGTTTTTCTCCACCCGTGTGAGTAGTTCGGAGATGAGGTTTTCTCCAACTTATTTAAAATTGATGATAAGTTGCAACCCGCGTATCTTAGAAATATGCTTACACTTTTTGTATCTCCTTCAATGCGATTTAAGAAGCTATTAAACCAAAATGCTAGCTGATTTGCTAAGGATTTGAATGATAACAGATCTCTTTTCTCAAGCCATTTGATAGCCGTAGATAATTTTATTCTCCTATGTAGTAATTTGATGACATTTTGAACGAACTTGACTTCTTCTGAGGTAGCTTGTCGTAAAAGCTTAAGCACTATAAGGGAGGAAGGATTTAACTTAAAGATTATTCTAAGGAAGTTTTTATTATCTAACAGTCTTGCTAGATTTATTCTGCACTTTTTCATTAAGCATTCTATAAGAGCATCATATGAAATCCAATTGACATTATTGTCTAGTAAGAAGACTAGTATAGATAGCGCTTCTAGTGGATTTCTAGAAGCAAGATTACAGAATAATGCCTCGATCGCTTTCCCATTTAGAAGTCTTAGAGTGTTGATTCGCTGTAAAAATATCCTGGGTTCTATTAATGATGAGATCATGTAATCAAATAATTCGGGATAATACTTTGTAGATAGCGAAAGTAAACGACTTGTGGTCTTGATATCAAAATATATTCCTCGCATAAATAATTCATAAGCGAGAATTAAAATCGAGTCAACTAAGCCTAATTTAAGAGCGTGGTCAAATGCTTTAATGAGAATACTTACAGGAAGATGTCTTCTGAATAGTCTAGCAGTATTTATAGTCAAGCTGCATTCTCCACTCTTGTTAATTACGTTAATTAAAATTGATACTAGGTAATTCTCGTTCAACACTCTCAAGATCCTAGTGCAATACTTATAATTCTAGAATTTAGTTGAATCGCATAATAAACATATCAAGGTCATCAGAATGAGTACTGTAAAATACGGTTCCCTGGAAGAGTTTATTCTCAAAGAGAAGCCAAATAAAGCTTTTGTTATAGGTATTGGTGGAGGAGGAGATATATTAGCAACAATTCCAACAGCGAATTGGTTAAGAATGTTAGGAATAAGTGTGACACTAGGAGCAGTGATATGGGAGCGATGGGTTGTTGATCCAGTTCCGGGACCAATACAAATGGAAGAAATGAGAAATGTCGATGTAATATGTGAAAGAATAGGAATTGTAAATGAAAAAAGCTATGCGATAAGAGGCGGTAAAAAAGTTATTCCTCAGATAGTCAATGCTGCGAGAGTACTTAAGGAGGATATGGTCGCTATAGATGTATCAGGAGGAGTCCAAGGAGTGCTTAAGTGTTTAAAGATGTTTGTAGAGAGCGAAAATTATGACATAGTTATCGGTATTGACTCTGGTGGGGATGTATTAGCGGTAGGTGGAGAGAAGGAATTATGGAGTCCTATTGCTGATCAAATAATGTTAGCGACGCTTGCGAATTTGGAGAGTCCTAATGCGATAGGAATATTTGGCCTCGGAACGGACGGTGAATTACCTCTGAATTATATTATAGAGAGATTAAAAAATATTGTCAGGGCTGGAGGATATTTGGGTTTGAGAGGGATTACTAATAAGGACATAGAAATGTTAGAAGAACTCATGAAGCATGTTATCACTGAAACGACGCGGGCGGCTATAAATGCGGCAAAGTGTATAGATAATAGTAACATTATAAGATCAGGAACACGTAGAGTAGATTTATCTTTAGGGATCTTAATACCCATCACAGTGTACCTCAGTACGCATGTATTATTCAAGCAGAGTAAAATGGCTAAAGCTATTGTAAACACTAAGAGTGTCTGGGAAGTTAGGGACATCTTAAATGGAATGGGAATTTTCACAGAAATAGATCTGGAAATCAAAATAATGGAAGCCTTGAAAAAAGGCGAGAAACCAAATCCTTATGAGATAAAAGAGAACTGGTATAAAACGATTGGGAAGGATATTACTTAGGAGGATTGCTGTACTTCTTTAACACAGCTTTCTCAAAATCAACACCAAGTAGATTTGCTATGGATACAAGCCATGCAGCCACATCTGCAATTTCTTCTTCTATATTATCCATATCCCCATTTTTAATAGCACGTGCTAATTCTCCTACCTCTTCAATAAACCACATAAATGTTCGATCCAATCCTCGAGCGCTATCTCTTTCATAATAAGCGTCGAATATTATCTTCTGGAATTCCTTCAGAGTTAGACTCATTTTCAACACCACATATCTTTCCAAGTATTCTATTTCTCTATTTTGCCTTGCAAAACTAAAAGTAATGATGAAGAAAACTTTATAAATTATGTTAACGTTAGCTAATAATCTCTTGTGGAGTAAAATTGTAAGGAGAAAGCTATCTTATGAATGGCCGAAATGGCACGGCTGTAGCATTAACAATGGTATTAGAAGGACTTGGATATTCGATTTATGGAGCAATATTTGGAGTTTATCTATTCGAATTAAAGGCGAGTTTCACAGAACTCGCATTATTAACTGCAATACCTAATGCAACAGCGCTCTTCTTATCGCGATTCTGGGGTATTATAAGTGACGAATCGCACGCTAGGAAGCCATTTATCTTGTGGGGTAAATATGTAGCTGCATTTTTTGTCTTCATTTACAGTCTGACGACAAATGTTAGGGAAATATTAATCCTTTTTATTTTAGCATCGTTAATTACATCTCC
>JAHKLF010000250.1 GCA_029856615.1 Candidatus Njordarchaeota archaeon | reverse complement strand
GCATTCCTCATAGTTATTACAGAATGAGCCCATCCGTGATCATTATATTTCAAATAACTAACTACGATTGTGTTCGTAGCATTCATCATCGCTTTTAGTTCTTCATCTTTAAGAAGAGTATCTACCAATTTTCCAGTTATATTTAAATCATTTTTGGCAGTGATGTTTCTTAGATCCTTTATCACATTGCGTAACAACATTTTTTCAGCTATTTTAGATTCAATTCTATACT
Source organism: Candidatus Njordarchaeota archaeon (assembly GCA_029856615.1). Lineage (GTDB taxonomy): Archaea > Asgardarchaeota > Njordarchaeia > Njordarchaeales > Njordarchaeaceae > Njordarchaeum. The sequence goes on along the minus strand of JAHKLF010000250.1, from coordinate 2,807 downwards.
CATCACTCACTTTATTTCACCTATATTCCTGATGAAAAATAGAACAGTATTATTAAGACGTATCTTTGAAGTGTTTTAAAGGTTTGCATATAATCTCTTTAATGAACAAATTGAAGAAATTGCTTGTATGCGCAGGCTTGATTACGTAGGCACTATCCGCTCCTCGTCCAGTGCCCGCTATTGCTATAACATCACGATCAATAGGAATAAGCCCTGCGTCAGCTGCCATCAGAGTTATCTCAACAGCAACCTTTGCGCCTTCGCCAAATAACCTCAAAGCTTGTGCCATGAGTTCAACTGGGCCCCACGTCCCAAGAATTTTTCGTAATGCTCTTTCTACACCGCTTAACGCATGTGTACATGTGAGTATTTTTGCTCCTTTTTCTAAAAGTTGCTTTCTTATGTCTTCTGAAAACTCTTGTGTTCCTGGTTCTCTAAAACCAGCCATATGAGTAACGATTATGAGATTATATTCTGGGGGGTTAAAAATAGTTACAGCTTTTAAAGCAGTTTCTCCTCTTGTAGAGGCTACGATTATATCCCTTATGCCTAGTTCCTCGCTTCTTTCTTTAGCTAACTTAAGAGTGATGTCAGTATTCTCCGGTCCTGGTTCAATAAAATAGACAATTTTTTTCTCTAACATGAAGAATCACCAATCGTACTTTAACGCTTATTTCTCTTTTAACTTGTGTTTTTAGAATTATTTATCATTCATTAGTTTCTAGATATTTCATCCTATCCATGATAATATCTCTTATTTTTTGTGCATCCATCGTATAGTAATTAGCGACCTTCAACCACGCAATCCCAGATAAAACCCATATAAGCATAACTGCGATCATTGGATATCTTAATGTATTAAGGACATCTGAGAGTATACCTACAATCGTAATCCCTATAGCCTTCGAGAATAGCTCCATAATTACAATAGCGGAAAGCACTGTGGCTCTATGTTCTGGTAAGTTTATATCTGACAGTACACTATTTCTTATTGGACCAACAGAGGAATTAAAGAACATAGCTATGAAAAATATTAACACAGCAGTCAAAACAAGCGTATTAGATATCATTGCTTCTAATATTTTATGTAAAGCACTCGCTACGTCGTCTGTATAGATATTTAATTTGATCGGCAATGAGAAGAAAACTGCAAACAAAATGCCTTCGCTGAATGAGCAAATAGCCGCTACTAGTGGACGGTATATTACCTCCTTCTTATAAAGTTTGTCAGTCACATAAGATAAAGCTAATCCCCCTAATGCTCCTGTACTAGCTATACCTAAAATAATCGTAGCGCCAATTTCATTAACTCTGACCTCTCGAATCAAAAATTGCAACGACCAAGTAAATAATACCCCATTAGGAATAGTGCCAAAAAAGCCCTGAAGTGCGACATAAATGTTGCTTTTGTTACTCAATATAAGGCCTATATCTTGAGGTCTAAACTTATAAGGATAAGAATATCTATATGGTTTAATATTCTCAACTTCTGATATCCCCCTCGGAGGCTCCCATAGTGAAAAACAAAGGGGAACCCCTATTATAATGAGAGTAAAAGCGCCGATAAATAAAGGCCTACGCCATCCATAATTCACACCTAAAAATATTGCGATGGCATAACCTATTGCTAATCCAACACCACCTAGTGTATACCATAACATGTAGATAGACGTACGTTTCTCTCTTTCAAATAAATCTGAGATTATGCTAAATCCAAGAGGAATTATCGCGCCAAGAGATCCTCCGGTGAGAATCCAGAAGAGCAATATTAAGTATGGATGAGGCGAAATTGATGCAAGTAGAGTCAAGATTCCACCAGAGAAATAGCTACTTGCTAGGAGAATTTTCCTTTTTAATCCTCTAACATCAGAGGCATAAGACCATAATAATGCTGCAAGTCCATTAAGAAAAAGATAACCACCAGTCATAATCCCCAAATATATATCAGATACTTTCAGATTCTGCTTGATAAGATTATAGTTTGGTATTACTAGATACGCATTAATATTTTGCAATATGTAAAGAAGCGTAACTTGAAAAAACCCTAGCCATTTATTGCTGTACGCATCTCTCAGATTCATAAGGAATAACCAATTTCAATCGAGTCAAAAGCGCAACCCACTCCCATGCAGGAGATACATATTAAGTTAAAGTGTCTAGATCAAAGATTTACATTGATATGAGGACACTTCAATACACCTATCTACTCGTTAGGAATCCTTAATATGTGATTATATATAATTGTAATGATACATCATATATATACAATAATGTTTTAGTACTTATGATTGTTGCGGATATTAAGTCAATATATACAATAAACTTATTATTTTGTGATACCACATCTTTTCTAGACTACGTATAAAATACCAAAAATAATAATCCTCGTGTTTTTAAGATAACAAAGATTTTCTAGGTGTAATATATATGGCCGAGAGAATGGTAATAATCGTTAATAATGGAACCCCTGACAGATTGCTCGGAATGGCTGTCCTTGTGAGTGGTGCAGTAGCCCTTGATATGGAAGTAGACATTTATCTAATGCTTTGGGGAGTATATGCATTCAAGAAAGACGTAGTTGAAAAGAACAAAGAGCTCATTGAGCACAAAGATTTAGCTCCTCAAGTAGAAGAAGGTTTAAAGAGCGCTGGTCTAAAACCATGGTATGAGATGCTTAAAGAGCTCAAGGAAATGGGAACTGTTAGAATTCATGCATGTGGAGCTGCTCTTAAAGCTTGGAATGCCACAAAGGATGACCTAATTCTTGTAGATGACGTTGTTGGAGCTACTGAAATGGTTACAGCTGC
>JAHKLF010000025.1 GCA_029856615.1 Candidatus Njordarchaeota archaeon | reverse complement strand
TTCAGAGAATAATCTTTGGACCGCAGAAAGGTAGCGAGGAGGAGATTAAGGATCTATGCAAGCCAGAGATCATCTCGTTTACATTCCTGACGATACTTATAGTACTACTCGGAGTGTATCCACCCATATTGATGAGGTTCATATCGATCCCTTCATCAATAATCGCTAGCTACTTTTCATAAAATTATCTGAGGAGGTGCTGTCATTGGGTATTGAGATACTGGGGTTGATATTTGGAGATCTAGAGATCTCCATAATACTCCTACTACTTGGAGCTTTACTTGCTGTGAGCTTAGGGGAGAGCAAATATCGTATAGCGATCAGTGGATCATCCATAGTACTGTTGATAGCTGCATTAGCAGTTATAATTCTCAAGCCATTTAATGCTGGGGTTCTTAATTTTGACGAGTTCACTAGATTTTTTGCAGTAATTTTTCTCTTTACATCAATCCTAATAATCACAGCGATGCATAAAGAACTAAGTGACGTACCCCGATACGGATTATCAGTAATGCTTATTCTCATAGCTAATATTGGAATGATAATTGCTGCCTCATCTCTAAATATCGTATACATAATTCTAGGATGGGAGCTAGCTGGACTATCAACATACGCATTAGTAGCGTCTAGGCGTACTGATCCGCTTTCAATTGAAGCGGCTATGAAATTCTTCATTGTAGGAGTTATTGGCTTTGGGCTTTCATTATTAGGAATCTCTTTTCTTTTTGGTGCTCTGGGAACTCTTGATTTAGATCAAATGGCACAATTATTAACTAATGGGGAATTTAATGTTAGATTATTATACACGGGTATCGCTCTATTGATCGCTGGTATGGGTTTCAAGATGGCTATTGTGCCTTTTCATGTTTGGATTCCAGACACTTACGAGGGTGCCCCAAATACTATAACGTCATTCCTAGCAGCAGCATCTAAAACCATGGCATTCGCCGTAGCTCTCCGAATATTTTATAGAGGATTAGCTCCAGTAAGTTATATTTGGGTGCCAATTTTTGCTATTCTAGCATTAATAACTATGACATATGCAAACTTAGCAGCGCTTGCTCAAACGAAAATGAAGAGGCTTCTCGCATGGAGTAGTATAGCTCATGCGGGTTACATAATCCTACTCTTTGGTGCTTTTGGGGAATCCGTAAGGTTAATAGCTGGAGGACTTTTCCATATATTGATGCATGCTTTAATGAAGATTCTTGCTTTCATTGCGGCAATATACATAACAACGGTAATTGGTAGTGATCTCATCGAGGAGTATGCTGGGTTAGGAAGATCGCAAAAATTTGTGGCATTCGCACTAACTGTGGATCTATTAGCTATGGCGGGAATTCCGCCTCTTGCAGGATTTTGGAGTAAATATCTTCTGTTTATGGGCGTTGTTGATACAGGGTATGCTTGGCTCGCACTAGCTGCCGTAATAAATAGTGCTATTTCACTATATTACTATGCCCGGGTAATAAAGATAATGTACTTTGATGTTGGAAAAGCCGCAGAACTAAAGATGACCGGGCCTCGAATATATTATATTGCTATCGTGATAACATTCCTGATAATAATGCTAGCTGGGATTTATCCAGATCCCATAATCGATTACTTAGAGAGCATTTCTCCATAATGCTCAGTTTTTTATTTTAATTTACCCCTTCTATTTTGACATTTTTCTTAGGAGGATTTATGAAGTGAAATTTGGGGTTGTTCCATTATTTGATGTAAGAGATTTAATGAATTCTATAGTATTCTTGGGAAAGGTGGATTTTTCTAGATTTCATTACCCGACTTTCATAAAGAAGGCTTACGAAATGGGTTTTTACCATATAGAAATAACCTCAGATCTCATATATGTGATTCCTGGATCTATTAATGAAAAAATAATAAACGAGCTCATGAGTTTGAAAGATGAGCTCGGGCTTTCTTATTCAATTCATCTCCCAGTTTGGTCAGTAGAGCTAGCTAGTCCTAATAGGCATATTAGGAAAGCATCGATAGAGACTATTCTTGAGTGTATTAAAGTCTTTGAACCTCTGCAACCCATAACTTATGTGCTTCATGCTACTGGAGCATTAGCTTCTGAATTCGCTAGATTAGATGCTCCTGGTCCCTATCAACTATTAATAAATAGGTACATGCAAAGCTTTGCTGCTATGAGTCTGGAGGAGATAATTACTAGATCTGAGATAAATCCTAGATTATTAGCATTGGAGAATGTGGAGTTTCCATTTGATTTGACAAGAGAGTTGGTAGATAGATTTAACACATCAATTTGCTATGATACTGGCCATCTACTGTCGGGACAATCTGGAAAGTATGATCCGATAGAATTTCTGAGAGATAATATTGATAGAATAGTTGAGATTCATTTTCACGATGGTTTCCATAGAATAGTAAATGGTAATATAAGCCGAGGTGATCATTTAGCATTGGGAGAAGGTGATCTACCTTATTGCGAGTTTCTTAAAGTGCTGATTGACCTCAATTATAATGGAGTAATTGTATTTGAGCTAAATAGGCAGAGTATTCAGAGATCTTTGGACAATATTAAGCATTGTCCTGGAAATTTATTAGACTATGTGAAGTTTCAGAAAGCTTGAATTCCCAAAGATACTATGCTTCCTTATATTTCTTTTTGCTTCACGAGTTTTTGCTCTTTAATAAAGTTTGGTGAACATAGTTCTTTGAAATTTAGATAGTGTGAGTTGCATGACGACATTAAATAATGATATCATAAATGAGATTCGTGAAAATATTCGAACGGAAATCGGGAGAATATTACGTGTTAATAAGTATATCAGTGATATTGTAGTAAGCTCTTTTGACGGAATGCCTATAGCTTCTTCATCAAACTCAGACTTAGAATTTATGCTTGCTGCGGTTTCAGCGGCGCTAAAGGGAATTGCCGAAAAAGTTTCGGCAACATTAAATTCGGGGGGAATGCTCAAATTGCTCCTAGAATACGAAAAAGAAAAAATAGCGGTGTTATCAGTAAATAGCATGATGAATATTTTGATTAGGGCTGCGAAAGATGCACCATTGGGTCTAATAATTCACGATGTAGTTGTTTTGGCTGACAAGATTAAAAATAAATTATCTGTTAAAGGGGTGATATTATGATATCTAAAGTACTATTTGCGGGCGAGGGAGGAGTCGGGAAGACGTCCATAATAAGAAAATTTTTGGGGGATGGACTTTCACGTGGTATAACACTGGGTGTAGATTTTCATTTCATTAGAAAAAATAATGTGAACATAATGATATGGGATTTCAGCGGCCAAGAGAGATTTAAGCCGCTAATAGAGAATCTATTTTGCGGCGCGAAATTATTAGTGCTTGTCTTTGATTTGTCTCGGCCAAAAACACTTCTTAAATTGATGGATTGGGCCAACTATGTTCGGTCAAAAGTAGATCAAATACCTGTGATAGTGGTTGGAAATAAGAAGGATTTAGGTAAAAAGATATCAGATAAACTTATTCAAGAAGTGCTGGGGAAACTACCATTTAAAGTCTTGGGTTATATCGAGACTTCAGCATTAACGGGCGAGAATTTAGATGAATTATTTAATAAAATTGCAACTGCGTTAAATTCTGATGGGCATATTAATTTTCCATCGAGATAATTGGGCTGAGCATGAATAATAGGTTATTAAATACCCGAGTTATCCCTAGTTTATTGTATTATTTAACGATTAATGGAGAATCTATATTCGCGTGATTAATCTTTATCTGATCCTCATAGAGTCTGAGAGTGAAATAATGAGGACCGGTATGCAAAATTGGAGTATGAGAAACCAGCTATCTATTAGATTTTTATCTGATCAAAGTCGGCCAAGAAAAATATCCAGGCTCGCTTGTTTCCCCTTTTTCTCTAACGATAATCTCTTTACAGTTTCTGAGAGCTCTTTCATTACTCTATTCTTCGAGAAGTTATATTCATCAACTAAGAATTTTATTACACCCTGCACATCCGGGTCTTTGAATTCTATTTTGTAATCTTCTCTTATGGGGGGATTAAGGAAGATGTTTCTTATCTCACTAGGTGGCACATCATAATTCCATACTATTTTTCTCATCTTAATTAATTTCTCTATAGAACCATATTTCTTAATCAACATGAGCGCAGTTTTAGGTCCTATTCCTTCAAATCCTCCGGGATTATAATCGGTACCTAGAAGGATAGCTAAGTCAACTAATTGTTCCCTAGTTATACCCGCTTTTGCCAAGAATTCGGATAGCTCATAATATCTAGGCTTAAAGAAAGGGTTAGGAGACATCTTTAAATCCATGACTATTCTTGGAGCTCCATAAAGGAATGCATCCCAATCTCTAACGGCAGCAACAAAGGCATCTCCCTTTATAACAATATAGGCGGCTTGAGCCTCTCCATCGTGAGGTGCATCTATCACGGGAATTCCCATAAGTTTAAGCAATTCTTTGGCGCTTCTTATCATCTCATCATTCACAACCATAGCTCGTTTTCCTAATTTTTTAGCCTCTTCATATTTACCTGCTAATACAGCTTCTATGAATTTTTTCTGAAACTCTAATTTTTCTTTTCTTCGTAATTCGAGTTCTTTCATCTTAAGAGGATGAGGTGGTCCATCGAAAATAAAGACGGGTTTAAGACCTTTCGCTAACATTCGACAAACTCTGTTAAAAAGTCCTACTAAGTGACTTGTTACACGACCCTTTTCATCCACTAAATAAAGTCCTCGTTTATCTCGGATCATTGCTAACATTTCATAAAGTGTTGGTAATGCATCGATTGCAATTATTTTTCCCTCGAAAAATTCTACTCGCACTATTTTTCCTACTCCTAATTCTTTCACTATAGGGCCTAGTGTTACACCCAATGCTGGCACCGCATTGCCATAATACTATAATATCTATTGAGAACTCGTATCCAATTAATAGATATTTCTCACATGTAATAATTTAAATATAGAACAACGGTAAGTTTTTAGACAATACATACTGGCAGAGAGGACCCAAAATGTCAAAAAGAAGAGAAAAAATATGCCCACTATTATCTGCAGCTGGTGAAGAAATCTATCTATGTGATCCAAGTTGCATGTTCTTTAGAGATGGAGAATGTGTCATTGCGCGAGGTTTTGATGCTCTTGTATATTTCGCTGATCGTATTGAGGATATTCTTGAAACTCTCTCTCGACTAGCTGATGCAGTAGCTGAGAAAAAATCATAAGTAAATGAGGTATCTAAAATCAACAAAAAGTTATAGAATGCCGACTTTTTGTAAAATCTCTCTTATTTTCATCTCTATTTCTGGCGGTTCTTGTAGCAAAGGAGGACGAGATATCGGTTTAATAGGAGCTTTTAATAACTTGAATACTGTCTTTATTGCTGAGGGAAAAGATGTTGCGAAATTATAGATTTGAGTCAATTGAGCTAGCTTCTTATGCCATTCTATTGCCTCAGATATCTTTCCTTCATTGAAAGCTTTATACAAATTTAGGTGTATTTCGGGAGCAAAGTTTGCACATGCCATGATTCCACCATCACCACCTAGAATCAACGTATTCAAGAGGTGGTCATCTAATCCAGTAAGGATAGCAAAATCTTTTCTGAGTGGTTTAATTGTTGTAATTAAATTTCGCATATAGGCAGTACTATCATATGTGATTTTTGCACCAGCGATATTATTATACTCAGAAGCTAATTTCTCATAAATATGCACGGGTATGGGATTACCAGTTGCAGCCGGAATATTGTATACAATTATAGGCAGATCAACTTTTTCTGCAATCATTGAAAAATGTTCGTACATGGTAGCATCATTTAGCTTAAAGAAGTATGGTGGGGTGACGATTACTCCATCAACCCCTAAGTCGCACATTCTTTGACCTAATTCTATCGATATTAGAGTAGTGTTAGCACTAATTCCCGGAATAATTTTTGTCTTTCCCCTAGCAAATTCTAGGACTTTCTCAACAAGTTTTACTCCCTCTTCGGGTTTTAAGTGAACGAATTCTCCGGTAGTCGAATAAGGAAATATTCCATGAACACCTTTACTAACGAGCATATTAACAAGCCATTCAATAGCATTGAAGTCTACGGAGTAATCATCATTAAAAGGAGTAATCATCGGGACTATAACACCGTAAAATTTGGCTTGCAAAATGCAACACCTTAATGATAGAATTCATATAACCATGTTGCTTTAGTCTTTTTTCAGAATATGCTCTATATTTAGTAACTAAAAAGCTACTCATTATTAATAGAGTGACTAATTTTAGAACAAGGTATCTACAACTAGAATTTTTAACGCATTATACAAACAAGGGCGTGAAGAATGCCGCAGATAAAATTAACTATTGGCAAATATAAGATAATATCAGAGGATTTACCAATACATATCTTCTTAAAGATTAACAACTTATTGAAGCGTTTTTCTTCTGGATTAGTAGATGGATACCATAAATTAGATTGGCGTGCGCTAGCATTTAAAGATGAATTAATAGAGAAATTGAGAAATGCAAAAGCAGATGGAGATTTTATTAATGATCTTTCATCTCTTCTGAATACAATATCAGAAAAAGTAGATAGAACAATAATGGAAGAGAACGAAATTTTATTTCTTTCAATCAACGCTAATCCCATCGAATTGGCTAAACAAATAGGAGGAGAATTTAAAATAAGGGTTATCGAGAATCCAGAAATCGGAAGAGTGGAAGCTCCTTATATTTCTATCCCGTACCATGATATTGTAAAATTGCAAAAGATAGTAGAAGACCCAAGTGTCCCCTCATCTTTTAAAGATGTAATCAAAGAATTTCTTGAAAAGCAACCGTCAGAAAAACTTGCAAGAATCTCTAGATATGGAGTTAAATTTATTGAGATAAGAATTCCAAAATTCTCTCAAGAAGGTCTTATTGAGGAGATAAAGGAATTAGGTACAATTAAATATTACGTACCTGATCCATCATCCGAAGAACCAGTTCTTAAAGAAGAAAAATTATATAAAGTACAATATAAACGCAATGAAATTGTAATTATGCTTCCCTCCTATGCTTTATCCCGACTTTATGGTGTGTTAAGTAAGTATGGATTCAACGCAAAGATAGAATTCGACATACCAGCGCAATTGAAAGTACGTATTCGAAAGAATTTCACACTATATCCGCATCAGGAAGAGGCGATATCATCTTGGATTAAAGCGAAAAAAATGGGTACCATAGTGATACCCACTGGTGGTGGGAAGACGCACGTCGCATTAGGGGCAATCGCTGAATTGCGAGTACCCACAATAATATTTGTGCCCAATAAGCTACTATTATGGCAATGGAGGGATAGAGTATCCAAGTTTTTAGATATTCCAAAAGAGAAAATCGGAATACTAGGAGCGGGTGAACGGATCATTAAGGAGATAACTATTGCAACTTATCAATCAGGAGTGCGATATATTGACAAGATTGCTGATAAATTCTCATTCGTTGTTTTTGACGAGGGGCATCATGTCCCAGCTAAAACATTTAAGGAAGTAGCGTTATATCTTTTATCTCCATATAGAATGGCTTTATCCGCAACACCTAAGAGACATGATAAAAATGAAATTCTGTTATTTAAGTTATCGGGTAAAATAGTCTACGAGATTTCCTACGCGGATCTGGTTAGGAGAGGGTTCCTAGCGCCTTTAGCTGTCAGGAAGATATTAGTACCTCTTTCTCCCGAACTGCATGGTATGTATGAGAAATTGGCTCGGGAGGTAGATCTAGCTAGAACACCATTAGAGAAAAAACAGAGGATAAATAAGCTCATTGAAATTGCGAGAGATAATCCAGAAAAAATCCGCGTTATTAGAGAGATTGTGCAAAAGCATAGGGATGAGAAGATATTCATATTCACTGGCAGTATAAAATTCGCTGAAATGATAGCTACATCAATAAAAGATATAATACCAGTAGCTGTACTTACGGCAAAAACATCAGAAATAGAGGAAAAAAGTATAACTAAGAGTTTTATTGAGGGGCATATTAGAGCGTTAGTATTAGTTAAAAAAGGAGAAGAAGGTCTTGACGTTGGAGACGCGTCTGTTGCAATTATTGCTGGAGGCACAAAACAAGTAAGAGAATTCATACAACGAGTTGGAAGAGTCTTAAGGGGCGGGCCAAGTAAGTTAGCATGGGTATACGAAATTGTTACGAGGAACACTATTGAGGAGGGTATAAGCAAGGCTCGTAGAGCTCGTGATCTAGTTTTGGGAATTGAAGATTTCATATATAAGAACTTTGGCGTAAGAGCTTTTCGGGTAATAAGATACGATATACTCCATAGAATAGATTGATATCCAAAATTAATTGCTTGTTTTTTACATTCAGTATGACGTTAAGGCAAAACATTATATGTGGTTATTGTTTAAATTTTAATAGAGTTATCCTTATGGTGTCTTATCATGTCATCTCAGGAGGAGTATGAAGATATATGGGAATTGGTTAAGAGAAACATCACAAGTATTACTCGCGAGGAATTCGATAAACTAGTAGAAGATGTATATAATAAAGCGAGATCTTTCCTCACGAAACGAGCAGCCGCGTTAATAGTTGCTAGAAATCTAGGAATAGATACGAGTCAAGTGGCTTATCCTCCAATAATTGGAAGATTGATAGAGGTGGGGCCGGTTAAAAAATCTAGAAGCCCGCGAGGAGAGACGCCATATGTACTCTTTACCCTAGTAAACGAAGAAGAACGAATCCCTTGTGTAGCATTTGGTGATAATCACGTTAACTTACTTAGACAATCAGATGATAAAGTTTTAAGGATCAGAAAGTACACAAAAGCAAAGCTAAGGAAGTATACTCTAATTAAAGCTACGGAGGATTCGATAATTGACATTTTAGAGGACTCTAAGTTACCACCAATAACAGATCTAGCACCAGCCTGGGCTGCGTCACTTAAGTTTATGAAAGAGAATAGAGGAACCTATGTTGTAAAAGTATTAGTAATCGATGAGAGCACGTCAGAATACTTCTCATGCCCAATATGCGGAAGAGGTCTCGATCTAATAGATTCAGAGTGGATTTGTCCAGAACATGGCGAAGTAGAACCAGAAGTCAGAAAGGTGTGGAGATATATTGTAAGTGACAGAAGCGGTACTTATCCCGCGGTATTTTTTGGAGATCCGCCAGAACCTTCTCTAATGGATAAATTAGTAGTTTTGAAGGGGTATTTCAAGAATGAGGAATTACAGATACAGAAGATATACTGGGTTTCGAGCGAGGAAGTTGTAAAGATGGGTGAGTAAATACAAGTGAGTTGTTAAGATTTTTATATTCTTATAACATATAGTATCGAAAGAATTCTAAATCCTAAATCATATTCTCTTAAATGGGTGCTAAGATTTATATAATCCGATATATTATTTCTGAGTAATTCTTAAAAACGGTGTGACAGAATGAGCAAAGCAAAGACTTCTCGAATTCCCGGTTTCTATAATCTTCCGATCGAAGAAAGGGTTAGAATCCTAAAAGAATTCGCTGGTCTGACAGATGAAGAAATTGAGCTCCTTAAAAAAGTAGGTGCACTTGATTTAAAGACGGCCGAAATTATGATAGAAAACGTAGTTGGTACATTTCCTCTTCCCCTCGGCATTGCAACTAACTTTTTAATCAATGGAAAGGATTACTTAGTGCCAATGGCAATAGAGGAAACTTCGGTAGTTGCAGCTGCAAGTCATGCAGCAAAACTATGTAGAGCTGGTGGAGGAATAACTTCTACAGCTACAGAATCGATAATGATAGGGCAAATTCAGTTGACAAAAGTTAGAGACCCATATGGAGCAAAAATGAAGATAATTGAGCATAAGGATGAGATTCTAAAAATCGCAAATGATCAAGATCCCATACTAGTCAAATTGGGAGGAGGAGCAAAAGACTTAGAAGTGAGAGTAATTCACTCTGCGGTTGGCCCAATGGTTATAACTCACCTATTAGTAGATGTTAAGGATGCTATGGGAGCGAATGCAGTAAATACGATGGCTGAAGCTGTAGCACCTTACATAGAGAAAATAACCGGTGGAAGAGTTTACCTAAGAATAATCTCCAACTTGGCAGATAAAAGATTGGTAAGAGCGAGGTGTATTGTACCCAAAGATGTGCTAGGTGGTGAAGAAGTAGTAGATGGTATAGTGATAGCTTGGGCTTTTGCTGATGCTGACCCTTACAGAGCAGCTACTCATAATAAGGGAATAATGAATGGAGTAGACGCTGTAGTTATAGCAACTGGAAATGATTGGAGAGCTGTTGAAGCGGGAGCGCACTCATATGCAGCTAGATGGGGTGTTTATAAACCCTTAAGTGTGTGGGAGAAAAACGAAAATGGGGACCTAGTGGGTACTCTCGAAATGCCATTAGCTATTGGAATTGTTGGAGGAGCAACGAAGGTTCATCCGATGGCAAAACTTTGCCTTAAGATTTTAGGCGTCAAAACTGCTAAGGAATTAGCGGAAGTCATAGGGGCTGTTGGACTAGCACAGAATTTGGCTGCATTAAGAGCACTGGCTACAGAGGGTATTCAGAGGGGTCACATGAAGTTGCATGCAAGAAATATTGCAGTCATGGCTGGAGCTACGGGCGATCTAGTGGATAAGGTTGCGGAAATAATGATTAAGCATGGTAAAATAAGATTTGATTTTGCGCAGGAAATCATAGAAAAACTCAAACGTGGAGAGCCTATTGAAGAATAGTCATCTTTATTCTTTTATCTTAAATTTTAAAACTATTATTTTTGGACTTCTGTGTTTTGAAGGGAGTTCTTAATGATGGATAAATTTAGGTTAGAGATAACTTATATCTGTGGTTTTTTAACGCCTATAGTTGCGTATACTTTTATCTTTATCGCTATTGCAAATGCACCGTGGTTCATGTGGCATAAAAATGCTCTAAGTGATCTCGGCGCGCATGCTGGATCAGATGTAATATTTAACTCTGGATTAATGATCGCGGGAATCCTAGAATCTATATTCGCGATAGGCCTTCTAAATAATTTTAAAGGCATTATAAGGAAAATCGGTGCTGTGATTTTATTCTTGAGTGCTATTGCATTATTCGGGATTGGTTTATTCCCAGAGACCGCCGGAGAAATACATTTTTATTTTTCGGTAGCGTTCTTCGTATTATTTCCAATCGGAATTTTTGTATTCAGCATCCCTTATGTAAGGAAAAATGAAAATGGAAGAATGCTCGGTTTTCTCGCAATTGGAGTCTTCATTGCCAGCATAATAATATGGAGTTTTCCTTGGAAATCATTTGGAGTAACGGGAGTAGCTATTCCAGAGTTTCTATCTTCTCTATGCGGCGCTATCTGGATATTAGCAGCGTCCTTTAAACTGTATAAAAAGGAGAAGTAGGTTTATAAAGAGGCGTAAGTAAATAGTAAATGAGGATTAACCAATTATCATTATTTTGCTATATTACTTTTTCTTTGTCCACACAGACCATATTGCTTCAAACACGTATCTTTGCGTGCCTCATAAAGCTAAGTTCTTTTCCTCACCACATAACCAGCCCTCACTAAGATGGCGATA